>JAJZET010000018.1 GCA_021805685.1 Pseudomonadota bacterium | reverse complement strand
CAGCAGGCGTTCGAGGTGACCAACGCCCAATGAGGCGTGCGGTCACGCCCGTTGTCGCCTGCGGATGACCGGAGAAATCCCGGGTAAACCCCTCAGGCGCCACCACTGCGCGGCTGTTCCTCCAGCCGGACCTGCTCGATCAGCAGGTCGAGGAACCGCTTGCGCTGTTCGCGATAGAGCGGGTCGTGCGGACCCGACAGCGCAGCGGCGTGCATCATCGCGTGGGCGGCATGCGCCAGCTGCAGGCCCGGATTGCCCGGCAGCGCGGCATCGAGGTAGCGGCCGGTCGCACAGCCATTCTCGGCGTGATGCCGCCAGAACGCCGGCCCCGACGGCAGGGCCAGCAATTGCTCTTCCCACAGCAGGGCACTGGCCAGGGCGCCGAGCGCGGTGGCCGGGCGGGCAGCGTCCCATTCCCAGTGGAAGCTGCCCAGCCAGCCCGGCAGGTCGCCCGGCGGCATCGGTCGCGCCAATGCATAGCCCTGCCCCATGTCCGCCCCCAGCCATAGGGCAGCCTCGATCAGGCCCGGTGTCTCCAGGCCCTCGACCACCACCTCGAGCCCGAGGTCGTGGCCGAGGCGGACCAGCTGGCGGACGAAGCGCAGCGTGCGCAGCGGGTCGTCCGCCACCTGGCGCAGGATCGCCTGGTCGATCTTGACCCGGTCGAAAGGCCAGTGCCGCAACCGGATCAGCGAGCTGTAGCCGGCGCCGAGATCGTCCTCCACCAGGCGCACGCCCAGCGCCTTGAGCGCCTGCATGCCGGCCTTGCCCGATGTCGCACTGTGGTCGGTACCCATCGGCGATTCGAGGATTTCCAGCAGCAGCGCGTCGACCGGACAATGCTCCTCCGCGATCGCCGCTGCCGCGGCTTCCGCGTAGCGCCGGTCCTCCAGTGCGGCGGCCGGCGTATTGACCGACACATCGACCGCGTGGCCCAGCCGGAACAGTGCTTCGCGCTGGCGCGTCGCCTGGGCCAACACCTGCCGGAACAGCACTACCAGGTCGTCGTCACCCAGCGCTGGCAGGAAGCGCGCCGGCGGCAGCAGCGTGCCATCCTGGTCCCGCAGGCGCGCCAGCGCTTCCAGTTCGACCACCCGGCCGTCGCCCAGCCGCACGACCGGCTGGTAATGCGCCTGCAGGGCGTCGGATGCGATCGAGGCGCGCCAGCGCTCGCGCACGAAGAACGGCAGCAGTTCCGTGCCCGGCCGCGGCGGCACCAGCCGCGCAAGGGCGAGGTCGAGCAGGGTCTTCAGCTGGTCGACGAACGCCTGCTGGTCCTCGCTCTGGAAGCCCCCCGCATAGCCGCTGTAGAGGGTGAGTACCGCCGACGGTGTGGGCGGCGCAGGACACAACGGCAGCGCAACGTTGGAGACGATGCCGATCGCCAGTGCGCGGTCGCGCCAGCTTGCCATGGCTGGATCGGTGCCGTAATGCATGCAGCGCTGGATCTGGCCGGTGCGCCAGGCGCGCCCACTGGGCCCACCACCCTCCGGGCTATTCGCATCGACCCGGATCGGCACCGCCTCGCCACGCGCCAGCTGCCTCAGGTACTGCGCGAACGCCTCGCCGCCGACCGCCTCGTAGGTAAGCTCGCCGTGCTCGTCGGGGCGCCCTACCGCGCAGGAAGTGATCTCGCTGTGCCCGGCCAGCGCGTCCACCATGCCCTGGATCAGCTCCAGGTAGCCGTCGGCCGACCAGGCCAGCGCGTTCAGGCGCGCCAGCAACGCAACCCGCTCGCGCTGCAATGCGCGCATGCTCTCCAGCTGCCACTGGCTCTCCAGGCCCAGTCGCTGCAACACGATGCCGAGCGGACGGCGATCGGCCACCGGCAAGCTGCCCAGGCGTTGCGCGATCAGGTCGCGCAGGCGTTCCACGCCCTCCAGCAACCACACTTCCTCCAGGCCTGCGGACGCGTGGAAGCGGCCCGCGCGGGCCGCCTGCAGCCGATGCGATTCGATATCCAGCCCGGGCCGTATCAGCAGCCGCACATGCTCGGCGAAGCGATCCGCCAGCAGCATGCGGTCGCGTTGCGGCAACACCGTGAACAGTCGCGCGATGCCATCGTGTGCGCTCAGTTCGCCGATGAAGGCCTCGACCACCTCGGGCACCAGCGGCTCGGCCAGCGGCGACCACGATTCGAGCAGCGTTTCGGCCAGGCTCCCGTACGGCGACTGCGCGCGCCCCTCGAATTCGTGCGATTCCGAAGGCCCGGCGGTGGCCGCCAATGGCGTCGACCACCAGCGGTCGCGCTGCCGCTTGCGCGCCTTCACCTGGTACATCGCCTGGTCGGCACGACGCAGCAGCTGCTGGCTGTCGGCCGTGGCGTGATCCGGGAACAGCGCGACGCCCAGGCTGGCGGCTAGTTCGAATACCGCTCCTTCGACCCGCATGGGTTCGCGCAGGGCCAGCCACAGGCGATCGAGCAGGGGTTCGATCTCGGCGGCGCTGCGCAGCCCCTCGCAGACGATCACGAACTCGTCGCCGCCCAGCCGGGCGACGTAATCGTCCGGCCGCAACGC
>JAJZET010000250.1 GCA_021805685.1 Pseudomonadota bacterium | reverse complement strand
GCCAACTCCGTGGCGTCCGCGCTGGCCGCACAGGCGGGAGGGGCAGGGCGCGTGGAACTCTGCGGCGCGCTGGAACTGGGTGGGCTCACGCCCTCGTACGCCACCCTAGCGATGGCCCGCGAACGGCTGCGCATCCCACTCTACGTGCTGATCCGCCCGCGCGCCGGCGACTTCCTCTACGACGACGATGAGTGCGAGATCATGCGCCGCGATATCGAAGCCTGCGTTGCGCTGGGCTGCGACGGCGTGGTGCTCGGCGCGCTCGACGCCGATGGGGGCGTGGACATGGAGCGCTGCTGCGGCCTGATCGCCGCGGCGGGTGGCCTCGGTGTCACCTTCCACCGCGCCTTCGATCTGGTGCGCGACCCACGTCGGGCACTCGACGACGTGATCGCGCTCGGCTGCGAACGCGTGCTCACCTCCGGCGGGCAGGCCACCGCGATGGAGGGCGCCGCGCCGATCCGCGAGCTGATCGCGCAGGCCCATGGCCGCATCCGCATCATGCCCGGCGCCGGCGTCACCGAAAGCAACATCGCCGCGCTCGTCGCGGCCACCGGCGCACATGAAATCCACGCCTCCGCCAAGCGGCAGTTGCCGTCGGGTATGCGCCATCGGCTGCCGTTGCTCACCGACATGCAGGGCGGCGAACTGCGCAGCGATGTCGAGCAGGTGCGTGCGCTGGTGCGCGCCATGCAGCGTTAGCGATCCGACTCGCAACACCGCTCGTCCTGGGCGTGGCGACGCGGAGTCGAAGGACGTCGGCAGCAAGCTTTTGCGGACCGGATCAATAAGGCAGCCGCGGTTTTGCCTGCCGTTCCGGCGCAAGCCGGGCCAACGGCCTCCCTACCGCAGCGCATGTTCCCCCAGCTTCGCTAAGATGCCGCTTTGCATTTCCCTTGCGGAGCGAGTCCCAGTGATCATCAAACCCAAAGTGCGTGGCTTCATCTGTGTCACGGCCCACCCGGTCGGTTGCGAGCACAACGTGGCCGAGCAGATCGCCACCACCCAGGCCGCCATCCACGACGGCGGCATGGGTCCGAAGCGCGTGCTGGTGATCGGCGCCTCCACCGGCTACGGCCTCGCCTCGCGCATCACTGCCGCGTTCGGCTACGGCGCCGCCACGCTGGGCGTGTTCTTCGAAAAACCCAGCAGCGAGGACAAGACCGGCACTGCCGGCTGGTACAACTCTGCCGCATTCGACAAGGCAGCCAAGCGGGCCGGACTGTACGCGAAGTCCATCAATGGCGACGCCTTTGCCCACGAGACCCGTGCGCGCGCCATCGAGATCATCAAGAGCGAGATGGGCGGCCCGATTGACCTGGTGGTCTACTCGCTGGCCTCGCCCGTGCGCAAGCTGCCGGACACTGGCGAGGTAGTGCGCTCCGCGCTCAAGACCATCGGCCAGCCGTTCACCAACACTTCGGTCGACACCAACAAGGACACCGTGATCGAGGCCACCATCGAGCCGGCCACCGAGCAGGAGATCAAGGACACCGTCACCGTGATGGGCGGCGAGGACTGGGCGCTGTGGATCGACGCGCTGAGCCAGGGCGGTGTGCTGGCCGACCACGCCAAGACCATCGCCTACAGCTACATCGGCACCGAGATCACCTGGCCGATGTACTGGCACGGCACGCTGGGCCAGGCCAAGCAGCACCTCGACAACACCGCCAAGCAGCTGCGCAGCCGCCACAGCGGCCTCGACGCCTATGTCGGCGTGATGAAGTCCGTGGTCACCCAGGCCAGCGCCGCCATCCCGGTGATCCCGCTGTACGTCTCCATTGCCTTCAAGGTGATGAAGGAAAAGGGCATCCACGAAGGCTGCATCGAGCAGATCAACCGCCTGTTCCACGACCGCCTCTACCGTGCCGACGGCGCACCCGCGCCGACCGACGACGAAGGCCGCGTGCGCCTGGACGACTGGGAACTGCGCGACGACGTGCAAACCCCCTGCAAGACCCTCTGGCCGACCGTTACCACCGAAAACCTCAAGCAGGTCACCGATTACGCCGGCTACAAGCACGAGTTCCTCAAGCTGTTCGGCTTCGACCGTGCTGACGTGGACTACGATGCCGAGGCGGATGCGGACCGGCGGTTCGATTGCGTGGAAATGTAGGGAAAGATGCACGGGAGCGGCGCATCGCATTGAAGCCTCGCGCCGCGACCCCATATACTTGCTTGGCCAATTCGTTTTCCCCGGGGGTGTACTGGCTTCGACGGGGGTAGTGAGATGGCTTGGTGCATGCCGAGGGGGCAGCTTTCCTCGTTAATCCAGCCGCAAACTCATAGTTGCCAACGACGACAACTACGCTCTGGCCGCTTAAGGCCTAGCCCCGAACCCACTTGTGCTCGTGCTCGTCGGTGTAGGGTCATTATCACGGGATCGCCCGAAGCCGCCGCCTGTCGGCCAGGGTCAAATCAAGCAGGCTGGTCCTTCGATGCGCCTCGCACATCGTGCTGTCGCGGGACGAGATCCAACGGTGAGCTAAGCATGTAGTACTGGGCGTCAAGCGCCTTCGGACGCGGGTTCGACTCCCGCCACCTCCACCAA
>JAJZET010000198.1 GCA_021805685.1 Pseudomonadota bacterium | reverse complement strand
CCAGGAAGTACTTCCACAGCGCCTTCTGGCTGGGCGTGGGCTCGGCGAAGCCGCGCAGCGCCGGCTCGTAGGTCTCGCCGGGCGACTTCGGCTCGATCCACAGGCGGAAGATCACCAGCACCGCGCCAATGGCGAAGAACACCAGGGTGAACGAAGCCCAGGTCCACTGGAAGGTGGCCGCCGTGGGGGCGTTGCCCACCAGCGGCTCGGCCGGCCAGTTCGACGTCCACGAGTAGTTCTTGCCGGGCCGCAGCGCCACCGTGGTCAGCGCCGAATACAGCAGGAAATCGGCGGTATGCGCGGCGCCGGTGTCATCCAGCGCGTGCGCGCGCGTGTAGCCCTTGGCGAAATTGTCAGTCAGCAGTGATTGCGCGATGTGCGCGCGCAGCGTGGCAATGGCGTCGGCCACCGCCTGCGGCAGCACCACCACCGGCTTGCTGAGGTCGATGCCCTTCAGCTCGGCCCGCATGCTGCGGGTGATGCCGGACTGCTGGTCGGCGCCGAGCGTCGCGTAGGGCTTGCCGTAGCGCTCCTGCGCCAGGTTCTCCTGTACCTGCCGGCCCAGTTGCACCAGGTATTCTGCGGTGTAGTCCTCGCCGAAGTACGAGCCCATGCCGTACAGGCTGCCGTAGTCCATCAGGTCGGCCTTCTGGAAGCCCGACTTGCCGGCGACGATGCTGTCGTAGCCCATCACCGTGGCGCCGCCGGTGGTGACCATCTTCTGCGGCAGCGGCGCGGCCTGCTCGTAGGTTTCCAAGGTGGCCACCGCCATCGCCGCCCAGCAGACGACGGTGACGATGACCATGATCCAGATCAGCACCCTGCTGGTGCGATCTTGTGGCCCCGCGAGGGCCAGGGGCGGAGCATGGGCTTGCATGGCGTACTCCTGTTCACGTTGAGAAGTGAACAGGATGCTAGACATGGATTCGTAAGCTTTCCTTGATCCAGATCAACCTGACTGCGACGCAGTGCCGCGGTCACCGTCCCAGCACATTGCGTGCCAGTGCGCTGAGCTGGTCCGGCGCGCGCAGTTCCACCTCGCGCACATCCAGGGCAATCAGGCCGGTTTCGCGGAAACGGCCCAGGATGCGGCTGACTGTTTCCGGCGCCAGCCGCAGGTGCGCGGCGATCTCGTTGCGCGACATCGCCAGGTGCAGCCGCCGCGCCGGGAAGCCCTGCGTTGCATAGCGCTCGGCCAGATCGATCAGGAATGCCGCCATGCGCTCCTCAGCCCCGTGGTCGCCGGCCAGGCGCGTGGCCATGCCCAGTTCCTTGGAGATCAGTTTGAACAGTTGTTGCTGCAGCCCCGGCATGCGCGTGGCCAATGCGCTGATGGCCGGAAACGAGAAGCGACAGAAGTAGCTGTTCTCGAGCGCGATGGCGTCGCAAGGGTAGCGTTCGGGATAAATAGCATTGAGACCCACCACCTCGCCGGGGATGTAGAAGCCCAGCACCTGTTCGTTGCCGTCGGCATCGACGCTGACGGTTTTCACCGTGCCGCCGCGCACCGCGAAGATGGCGCGGAACGGATCGTGTGCGCGGAACACGTGCTCGCCGGCCCGGAACGGCCCCACGTGTTCGACCAGCACATGCAGATCGCGCAGCGCCGCCTTGTCGTAGCCGGCGCGCATGCTAGCCGCCGAGAATGCGCAGGCGCTGCAGAAACGCACTTCATCGCCATCGTCGGCGATGGGGCTGTCGCGATCAGTGAGGCGGTGTGAGTGCAGCGTCATGGCAGCCTGGCTTCGCGATCGCAGCGGGCGCCAGTCTAGCAAGCGCGGTGCCGGAGCCAACTTCGACCCGTGGCGGATTGCCACGGAGTTGACCTGGGTCAAGAGCACCCTCGGCGCAAGTCATTACGATCTTCTCACGCTATTTTCTCGATAAGGAGAGGATCATGCGGCACCCATTGCTATCAGCCATCGTTCTTGCCCTCGGCCTCGTCCTTGGCGCGCATGCGGCACCCGCGGGCGCCGCGTCCGTCAAAGATTCCGCCGATCTCGGCCCGCCGCGCGGCGCGCCGATCGAAGAGGCCATGGTCGCGCCGCCCGCAGTGCCGCCGCCGATCCATCGCGACTATCCGGCGCGGGTGATCGTGCGCCTGGAAACCCGCGAGGTGGTCAAGGAGATCGCCGACGGCGTGCGCTACGACTTCTGGACCTTCAACGGCACCGTGCCGGGGCCGATGATCCGCGTGCGCCAGGGCGACACTGTCGAGCTGCACCTGAAGAACGCGGCGGACTCGCACATGGCGCACAACATCGACCTGCACGCGGTGATGGGTCCGGGCGGCGGCGCGGCGCTGAGCATGACGCCGCCGGGGCACGAGAGCGTGTTCACCTTCAAGGCGATGCGCGAAGGCCTGTACATCTACCACTGCGCCACGCCGCCGGTGCCGATGCACATCGCCAACGGCATGTACGGCCTGATCCTGGTCGAGCCGCCACAGGGCCTGCCGAAGGCCGATCGCGAGTACTACGTGGTGCAGGGCGATTTCTACACCACCGGCGCCTATCACGAGCCCGGCCTGCAGTCGTTCGACATGCAGAAGCTGCTGCTGGAGCAG
>JAJZET010000091.1 GCA_021805685.1 Pseudomonadota bacterium | reverse complement strand
AACGCCACCGCCGCGAAGGCGCAGCGCGTGCTCGGCTGGTCGCCGCGGTCGAGCGAGGACGCCGTGATCGCCACCGCCGAGAGCCTGGTGCGGCTGGGCTTGCTGAAGGCATGAGCGAAAGCGTGGCCGATGGCTGCATCGTTCAGGCCCTGATCAAAGCGTTGGAAAGCGAACGCGGACTGGACGCGCCTGAGCGGCTGCGCGAGCGCATCGAAGCGCTCGACCGGCTCGACGCGCTGATGGGTGTCGAAGGTGCGTGGGCGCAACGTGCGCAGGCACTCCAGCAACGGCTGGAAGCGGCCAATCTGCTGCAATTCGAGGCCATCCGCGCAGCAGTGCGTTACGGCAAGGGGCGCGTGGCGCTGCAGCGCTGGCAGCTTGCGGGCGACGCAGACTGCCGATCCGGCGACGCCTACGACTGGCGGGACGAGCTGGTCAGCGGCGTGCTGCGGTTCGGCGAGCCGGGCGAGGCATCGGTGCTCGCGCCGGAGATGGTGTTCTACCAGCCCACGCCGGCGCGGCACGTGTTCGACCTGTTCGACCGGCTGGCCTTGACTTCAGACGACGTGCTGGTCGACCTGGGTTCGGGCTTCGGCCATGTGCCCCTGCTTGCCGCCATCTGCACGCCGGCACGCAGCATCGGCGTCGAGATCGAACCGGCCTACGTGGCGGGTGCGCGGGATTGCGCACAGGCGCTGCGGCTGGCGAATGCGCGCTTCGTGCAGGAAGATGCCCGTGCGACGGATTTCACCGTTGGCAGCGTGTTCTACCTTTACACGCCGTTCACCGGCACGATCATGCGCAGCGTGCTGGATGCCCTGCGTCGCGAGGCTGGGCGACGCGCGTTCCGCGTATGCGGTTTCGGGCCTTGCACCGCGGTGTTGGCCAATGAATCCTGGCTGGCGGCCGAGGATGCGTCGACGGCCGGTCGCGTGTCGATTTTTCGCAGCCGACGCCACGGCGATGTTAAGCGCGACTTTACGCAATGACTCTGAAATATCGACAAACGTCTGGGTAGGGTCGGTACGCGAGCGCGGTATCACGGTTTCGCCGTGGAAGAGGAACGTGAGCTGCAGCCGCGCCGCAGCGCCGCGCTCGCACCCAACCTTGCAACGGAGACCTCACATGAAAGGTTCAGTCACGATCGGGCTGCTGCTTGCAGCTTCGCTGGCATTGTCGGCGTGCGGCAAGAGTGGCGAGATGACGCCCTCTCCCGGGGCTCCCGACAATGCCGCGAGCACGCCGGCTCCGGCTCCGGCCATGCCACCTCCGGCCGCCACGGCCCCGATGCCTGCATCGACCACCGCTGCACCGCCGTCGGCCTCGACCGCCGGAGACGGCGCGAACCCGCAACACTAAGAGATGCCTGCAACGGTGCAGGCCAGCGGGGATCCCGAAGGGTATCCCGCTGGCCTGACCGGTGCTTGTGCGTTCAACCAGGGTGGTACACCCGTTCGGTATGGCCCTTGAGCTGGTCGGGCCAGAAGTACACCGTGCGCAGGTCGCCGCTGGCGTAGTGCCCCGCCTCGTCGTCGAAATGCGGCGAGCCGGGGTGGCCGCTCTCGCCGCCGGCGGTGACGGCGCGTGCACTCACCCGCGGGCCGAACTCCACCACGGCGACGAAGCTGTTGCCGCTGGAGCCGTAGTACTTCTTGGTGCCCGGCCAGCGGTGCGCGCCGAACGAGGCCAGCGAACCCCAGCGCGAGGACACGAACGGCACCGGGATGCTGGGCTTGCCGTCGTCGAAATGCGGCTGGATCGCGTCGTCGAGGCGCTGGAAGCGGTTGATCTCGCCCCAGGCCACGCCCCAGCTGCCGAAGTCCCGCACGAGGCGCTCCACCGCCACGTCCAGCGCGTGCAGGCGCTCCTGCGCACCGTCGTCGCGCGCGATGTAATCGTAGGGCGGGATGCCGGCGGCCTTCGCCTTCGCGTAGCTCTCGTCCCATAGCGAGTCGCCCCAGGACACTGCCAGCGCGGTGGGCATGGAAGCAGTGCCCCAGCGGTAGTCCCAGTGGCGCAGTAGTTCGATCGGGCCGGCCAGCTTCGCCTTCCGCGGATCGTTGGCGGGCAGCGCGTCGTAGTCCTTCATGAGGATGGGAATGAGCTTGGCGAACTCGGGCAGGTAGGAGTCGAACGCGTCGGTGATCAGCCTTGCCTTGCTGAAGCCGCTGGCGCCCGTGAGCAGGCGCGTGGCGTGGGTGCCGCGCGGGTTCTCGCCGAACGTGTCCATGTAGCGCGGAAAGTCGGCCTGCTTCGGGCTGTACCTGCCGGCGGCGGAATACGGCCAGTCGTTGGTGTTCATCACCCAGCCGTTCGGCGGGTTCACCGCCTGCGGCAGTTCGTTCAAGGGCGTGAGGCCATGCCAGTCGGTGGCCGGGTCGCTGCCGTCCACGGGCTTCGTGTAGTCGAAGCGGTTGTCGCGCTTCGGCACGAACTGCGGCATCAGGAAGGCGATCTCGCCCTTGTCGTCGGCGAAGATGGTGTTGTTGGACGAGTTGGCCTTGAGCTCGGCCACCTTCATGTAGCTGGCGTAGTCGTGCGCCTTGGTGCGCAGCCAGCTCTGCTCCAGCGCAGCGA
>JAJZET010000255.1 GCA_021805685.1 Pseudomonadota bacterium | reverse complement strand
AACCCGTAATTGAGGAAGCCGCCGTCCACGCCCAGCACCTGGCCGGTGATATAGCTGGCGGCGGGCAGGCAGAGGAAGGCAATCGCTGCGGCCACTTCCTCCGGCTCGCCGATGCGGCGCAACGGCGTGCGGTCCAGCACTTCCTCCAGGTAATCCTCGTCGGCCAGTGCGGGATCGGTGCGCTGGGTGCGGATGTACCACGGCGCCACCGCATTCACCCGGATGCCGTCCACCGCCCACTCCGCCGCAAGGTTGCGGGTGAGCTGGTGCAGTGCCGCCTTGCTCATGCCGTAAGGCGCGCCCGTGCGCACGTGGGTGATACCGGACACCGAACCCACGTTGACGATCGCCGCGTTCGCGTGCTGCACCAGCTGCGGGTGTGCCAGCCGACACATCTCGAACGCGGCGAACAGGTTCAGCTCGAAGATCGCACGGTAGTCGTCGCCGTACTCCAGCGCCGATTTCGGCACATTGCCGCCGGCGTTGTTGACCAGCAGCGAGAGCGGCACGCCGAGGTCGGCGATCCAGTCGAACACCGCCAGCCGCTCCTCCGCCTCGGCGAGGTCGGCGCCCATCGCATAGACCGCGATACCTTCGTGCTCGTCGGCCAGCTCCACGCGTACCTGCTCGAGGTAGTCCTCGTCACGCGCCACCAGCAGCAGGTTCGCGCCCAGCCCGGCCAGCTCGCGCGCGGTGGCGTAGCCGATGCCCTTGCTGGCGCCGGTGACCAGGGCCGTGTGGCCCTGCAATTGCCAGGCGTCGATGCGGGTATTCATGCACCGAGCTTACAGGAAGCTTGCTCGCCGGACGCTCCGGCGGGACACTCGCTGCCTGCCATGGGGAGGCCTTCGCAATGAAAATCCTGCTGCCGCTGTTGTGCATGTCCGCCCTCGCCGCCTGCTCCGGCAAGCCGCCCGAACCCGTCGCGCAACCCGCCGCCGCGGCCAGCAGCCACGTCGCCACCCCGTGGGACGGAATGAAGGCCGACGAACAACGCGCGAAGGACGTGCAGAAGCTGGTGAACAAGCAGGCGGCGGACCAGAACAAGCAGATCGAGGCACAGACGCAGTGACCGCCATTTGGCCGTCTTGACGGCCAAATACCTTGCGCCACCCGCCGTTTGCCGGCATCGTTCCGTGCATGGACGCCACCCTTGCCATGCCGCCATTGCTGGAGATCGACGAAGCCACCGTGTCGCGCGACGGCCACCCGGCGCTCGACCGGCTCAGCCTGCGCATCGCGGCCGGCCAGCACACCGCGATCCTCGGCGCCAACGGTTCGGGCAAATCCACCCTGGTGCAGTTGGTGGCACGCCAGCTCTACCCGCTGGCACCGGGCGATGGGCGCAGCCCGGTGCGCGTGTTCGGCCGCAATCGCTGGAACGTGGCCGAACTGCGTGGCCTGCTCGGCATCGTCTCGCCGGCCTTGCAGCACGAATACACCACCGACACGCCACTGGAGGTGTTCGACGCCGTGGTTTCCGGCTTCTTCGCCGCGCGCGGGCTGTGGCTGGATCACCCGGTCACCGACGCCATGCGTCAACGCGCGATCGCCGCACTGGCGCAGCTGGAAGCCGGCCACCTGGCGGGTCGCGCAATGGCCAGCCTGTCCACCGGCGAAGCCCGCCGCGTGCTGATCGCCCGCGCGCTGGTGCACCGTCCGCGCGCGCTGCTGCTGGACGAGCCCTGCGCGGGGCTGGACCTTGCCAGCCGCCGCCGCTTCCTGGAAGTCCTGCGCGCGCTGGCGCGCGGCGGCACCACCTTGTTGCTGGTGACCCACCACATCGAGGAAATCGTCCCCGAGATCCGCCAGGTGCTGCTACTCAAGCAAGGGCGCGTGCTGCGGCAGGGCGACAAGGTCGCCACGCTCACCGATGCAGCGCTGGGCGAGGCCTTCGACATGCCGATTCGCGTGACCCGACACGGCGACTGGTATCACGCCGCCGTGGCATGAGACACCGGTGGCTCAGTGCGGCGAGCAGAGGCAGTAGGCGTAGACGTTCGGCGTGCCGGCCTTCGCATCGCGCAACAGCGACAACTCCGGCGCCAGCGCCTGGACCTGGGCGAACCACGGCGGCAGGCGCAAGCCCCAGCTGCGCAGCAGCTCGACGCTGGCATTCTGGCTGAAGCCGACCAGGAAGCTCTCCAAGGCGCCCATCGGCGCCTGCGCGTAGCGCACGGGATAATTCCTGCCCAGCTTCGCCAGCCTGGCAGCCTCGGCCACCGCGTCGCCGAGGCCGCCGAGCCGGTCGACCAGACCGCGGTCCAGCGCCTGCTTGCCCGTCCACACGCGCCCCTGCGCGATCGCGTCGATCGCGTCGAAACTCTTGCCGCGCGCCTTGGCCACGCCGCCCACGAAGTCGCGATAGCCCTTGTCGATGATGGCCTGGATCACCGCACCCACCTTGGGATCGAGCGGACGCGTGATGTCGAACGCGCCGGCCATCGGCCCGGTGGCCACGCCGTCGCTACGGATGCCGAACTTGGCCAGGGTGTTCGGCACCGAGTAATACATGCCGAAGATGCCGATCGAGCCGGTAATGGTGTTGGGCTCGGCGAAGATCCGGTTGGCGTTCATCGAGATCCAGTAGCCACCGCTGGCGGCCACGTCGCCCATCGACACCACCACCGGGATGCCGGCTTCGCGGGTGAGCTCGACCTCGCGGCGGATCTGCTCGGCCGCGTACACCTCGCCGCCGGGCGAGTCCACGCGCAATACCAGCGCCTTGGTGCGCCGGTCCTCGCGGGCGGCGCGGATCAGTGCCGCGGTGGACTCGCCGCCGATGCTGCCAGCCGGCTGCTTGCCGCCGGCGATGTCGCCTTCGGCCACCACCACGGTCACGCCCGCACCGGTGAGCTGGCCCCTGCTGCTGCGCACATCGGCGACGTAACGCGCCAGACCCACCGAGCGCAGGCCGTGGCCATTGTTGGCGGCCGGTACACCCTGCCTGCGCAGGTCGGCGATCAGTTCCGCCCGCGTCGCCATGCCGTCGATCAGGTGCTCGTTGAGCGCGAGCCGGGCCAGGTCACCCTGCGTGCTGGCGATGTCCTGCGGCAGATCGTCGACATCGGCACGCAGGGTCGCCGGATCAAGCTTGCGCAGCTTCGCCACCTCGGCCAGGTACTCGTCCCACAGGCCGCCCATCCAGTAGCTGTCGGCCTCCTTCGAGGCGGACGAGGCATGGTCGAGGATGTAGGGCTCGGCCGCGCTCTTGAACTGGCCAACGCGGAACAGGTGCACGTCCACGCCCAGCTTGTCGAGCAGGTCCTTGTAGAACAGCCGGTAGTTCGCCAATCCGGTCAGCATCAGGCTGCCCTGCGGGTCGAGCAGCACGCGGTCGGCGTGGGCGGCCAGGTAATACTGGCCCTGGTCGAGGCTCGCCGCCCAGGCGATCACCGGCTTGCCGGTGGCGCGGAAGCGATCCAGCGCCGCACCCACTTCGCGCAGCGCCGCGAAACCACCGGCATGCAGCTCGCCTGGCAGCAGCAGGATCCGGCTGATGCGTTTGTCCTTCGCCGCGGCGTTGATCGCACCGACCAGGTCGCGCAGCCGCACCTGTTGCGTCTTGTCGCCGGAGAGCCTGGCCAGCGCACGTTGCAGCGGATCGACGCTGTACTGCTCGACCAGCTGGCCTTCCGGCTGCAGCACCAGCACGCTGCCATCCTGCACCACCGCTTTCGCGCGGTTCACGGCAATGCCGCCGACGATCGCCAGCACCACGACGAACAGCAGCGTGAAGAACACCGCGTTGACGATCAGCAGGCGCGCCACGTTGATGACGCGGCCGATGCCGCGCAGCGCGGCCCAGAGTCCATTGCGTCTGGGCGGCAGCGGCGAAGGGCGGGACGGCATCGGCGGTGGCGGCATGATCGGGGCTCCGTGCAGGAGTCGCTAGCGTAGCCGCTCGTGCGGCGCCACGTCAGGCCTGCGCGGGGATCGCTGCCACCACATGTCGCCGCCAACGTTCGCGGCGTGCGCTGCGCCAGAAGCGCACGAACAGCATGATCGCGGCCACGGTCAGGCCGGCGATCAGGCCCATCCACATGCCGCGCGCACCGAGGTCGTGGTGGAAGGCCAGCCACCATCCGGTGGGCATGCCCACGCCCCAGTAGGCGAACAGGGTGATCGCCATCGGCACGCGGGTGTCCTTGAGCCCGCGCAGCGCGCCGTTCGCGGCAACCTGGATGCCGTCGGAGAACTGGAACAGTCCCGCCAGCACGATCAGCCGCGATGCCAGCGCGATCACCCGGGTGTCGTGCGTGTAAAGCGCGGCGATGAAATGCGGCAGCGCCAGCATCAGCGTGGCGGACACCAGCTGTGTCGCCAGGGTCAGGCCGATGCCGCAGAAGCCTGCATAGCGCACGCCGCTGGCATCCCCGCGGCCCACCGCGTTGCCCACGCGCACGGTGATCGCCATCGCCAGGCCCAGCGGCACCATGAAGAACAGCGTGGCGACGTTGAGCGCCACCTGATGGCTGGCGATCACATCCTCGCCGAGCGTGCTGATGATCAGCGCGGTAGCCACGAACAGGCCGCCCTCGGCCAGCAGCGTCACCGCCATCGGCGCGCCCACGTGCAGCAGCGCGCCGATGCGGCGCCAATCCGGCCATTCGAAATGCTGCAGCAGGTTGAGCCCGCGGTAGTTGCGATGCTTCAGCACGTACGTGGCGAAGCCGGCCAGCTCCAGCCACAGCGCCGTTGCGGTGGCGATGCCGCAGCCGTGCGCGCCCTGCGGCGGGATACCCAGCTTGCCGAACATCAGCACGTAGCCGAGCGGCACCAGCAGCAACAGGCCACCGAAGCTGAAATACATCGAGGGCCGCGTCAACGACAGTCCTTCGGACAAGCCGCGCAGGGAAAAGTACAGGGTCAGCGCGGGCGCGCCCCAGCTGATCGCGAACAGGAAGCGCTGCACGTCATGGCGCAGGCTGGGCGTCACGCCGATCAGGTCGATCAGCGGCCCCGCGTGACGCACTGCGAACCACAGCAGTGCACCCAGCACCAGCGCCAGCCAGAGCGCCTGGCGGAACACCGCACCCACCTCGCCGCGGCGTCCCGCGCCATCCAGCTGCGCCACCGAGGGCGGTACCGCCATCATCACGCCGATGCCGCAGACGATCGCCAGCGACCAGATGCTGGCGCCGACCGCCACCGCGCCGAGCACGTGCGCGCCGACGTGGCCGGAGAGCACCGCATCGATCACGTTGCTGCCGACCGCGGCCAACTGGGCCAGGATCAGCGGAATGGCGAGGCGCACGGTGGCGCCGATCTCGTGCCGCACGCGGACACGCTCGGGGCGAAACGGTTTCATGAAGGAGCTCCGGCGGGCGCCCAGTCTACCCGAGCCTTCCGGCGAGGCCGCCGGCCGTGCCAAGATCGCCCGCTGCAACGGAATCGAGGGGCACGCGATGAAATCCCTGGTCAGCCACGAAGGCATGCATTGCGCCAACTGCGGCACGCCGCTGGTCGGCGAGTTCTGCCACGAATGCGGCCAGTCCGTGCACAGCGTGCTCAAGCCGGTGCACCACATGGTCGAGGAGACCGTGGAGACGGTGCTGCATATCGACAGCCGCATCCTGCACACGCTGCCGCCGCTGTTCCTCAGGCCGGGTTTCCTCACGCTGGAATACTTCGCCGGCCGCCGCGTGCGCTACATCGCGCCGTTCCGCCTGATGTTTGTGCTGTGCCTGCTGTGCTTCTTCGCGCTGCACCTGGCCACCTCGGCTGTGATCGATCACAGCCTCGAACGGCACCAGCAGCAGCTGCTGCTCGACCGCGGCAACGACTTCTCGAAGGCCACCAGCGCCCAGGAAGTGCGTGACCTGCTCGACAAGAAGGACAACGCGCTCGAAGCGGTACAAACCTTCGGCAGCGATGCCATGGCTGCGCAGGCGGAGATGGCGAAACAGCGGCTGCACGATGCCGCCAACCGGCGGCTGGTCGAACTGCACGCGCAGCCTTTGCCCGCGTCAAGCAATACCGTTGCCGCCCCAGCCGTCCGCACGACCGGGAACGGGCATACGGCGGTGAGTCCAGTACGCATCGGCTGGCTGCCCAGCTTCGTCAACGACGGCCTGACCGCCACTTTGCAGCACATCCAGGACAACTGGCACGACTACAAGCACGGCGATCCGACGGCGCGCGAGGCCGCCAAGGAGCGCATGGTCAACGGCGTTTTCGGCAAGCTGCCGGGTGCGATGCTGCTGTTGGTGCCGGCGTTCGCGCTGCTGCTCAAGCTGTTCTACGTGTTCAAGCGCCGGCTCTACATGGAGCACCTGATCGTGGTGCTGCACAGCCAGGCCTTCCTGTTCCTGTGGCTGCTGCTGTGCACCCTGCTGGCGACGCTGGCCCGCTGGCTGGAGCCGCATGCGCCCTGGACCACCTACCCGCTGAACTGGCTGGACCGGATCCTGGTGCTGTGGGCGCCGGTGTACCTGTTGCTGATGCAGAAACGCATCTATCGGCAGGGCTGGCCGATGACCCTGCTGAAGTACTGGTGCATCGGCTGGTGCTGGTTCTGGCTGCTGGCTTTCGTGCTGATCGGCGCAGCCGTGCTGGGGCTGGCGCACTGAATTCGGACGGTGCGGCCGCGGTTTTGCACAGCGTCAATAACCTGTCAAGTCACTCTGCGGCACGTGACCGTCTAATGAATACTTCCCCGCGGCATTTTTTACATTATTGATTTTAAACAACTTTCCTTCGTGACCAAAACGTGTCCAGAGCGTCGGGAAGGGCGACGCCATGCGCTTCGGCGCCCCTCGTCCCCGCCTCGTCCACAGACTTTTCCACAGGTTTTGTGGATAAGCGGAAAAACCTGCCGCAAAGAGTGACTTGCACCCCGTTTCTCGATCCGTCGAGAACAACCGCCTGCAAGCTCCCATCCTCCCGAGCCGTGCAACGGCAACCCTGCCGCGGCCGGCTTGACCACGCCGCTACACTGCCCGTCATGATGCCCGCCGTCCTGCGCGTCGCCCTGCCGGTGCCCCTGCCTACCCTGTTCGACTACCTGCCGCCCATCGCGGGCGGCGAAGCGCAGCCGGGTTGCCGGGTGCTGGTCCCGTTCGGCCGCGGCAAGGCGGTCGGCGTGGTGGTGGCGACGGGCGCGGCGCCTGCGGTGGGTGCAGGTCGACTGAAGCACGCACTGCGCCTGCTCGATGAGCAGCCCTTACTCGACGCCGAGCTGATGCAGACCCTGGCCTGGGCCGCCGATTACTGGCTTGGTGCGCCCGGCGAGGCCTATGCGAACGCGCTGCCGCTGGCCTTGCGCGAGGCGAAGCCGCTGCCGCCGCTGGGCGAGGAATGCTGGTCGCTCACCATTGCCGGGCGCAGCGCGCTGGATGCCGGCAGCCGCCGTGGGGCCAGCCGCGCCCTGCTTGCCGAGCTCGCCGCAGGCCCGCTGAGTGCGGCCGAGCTGGACGCCTGCCAGCCCGGCTGGCGTGCCGCGGCGAGACGGCTGCTCAGCGCCAGCCTCGTCGAACGCGGGGAGCGTATCGCCAGCCGGGACGTAGCCACGCGCACGGGACCTCCGCTCAGCGCGGAGCAGCAGCAGGTCGTCGACGCAGTGGCCGGCGACCTCGGCCGCTACCAACCCTTCCTGCTTGACGGCGTCACCGGCAGTGGCAAGACCGAGGTCTACCTCGCCCTGATCCAGCGCGTGCTGGCGCAGGGCCGGCAGACCCTGTTGCTGGTCCCCGAGATCGGCCTCGCCCCGCAGACCTTGCGCCGCTTGCGCGAGCGCTTGGGCGTGGCGGTGGAGGTGATCCACTCCAGCCTGGCCGAAGGCGAGCGCGCCCGTGCCTGGCTGCGCGCCCGCTCGGGCGAAGCAAAGGTGATCCTGGGCACCCGCTCGGCGGTGTTCACCCCGCTGCCGGAAGCCGGCCTGGTCATCGTCGACGAGGAACACGACGGCGCCTACAAGCAGCAGGAGGGCTTCCGCTACCACGCGCGCGACCTCGCCGTGGTGCGCGCCCGCGCGCTGGGCGTGCCGGTGCTGCTGGGCTCGGGCACGCCGTCGCTGGAATCGCTGGCGAACGTGGAGGTCGGCCGTTACCGTGCGCTGCACCTGCGCGCACGCCCCGGCGCGCTGCGGCCGCCCACGGTGCAGATCGTGGACATGCGCGCGCAGCGCCTCGAACACGGCCTGTCGCCCACCCTGCTGGCCGCCGTCGCCGACACCGTGACGCGCGGCGAACAGGTGTTGGTGTTCAAGAATCGCCGCGGCTACGCGCCCGTGCTGTATTGCCATGCCTGTGGCTGGCATGCCGACTGCCCGCGCTGCGACCGCCCGATGACCCTGCACGCCGGACGGCGTGCGCTGGTCTGCCACCATTGCGATCACCGGGCACGCGTGCCGGACACCTGCCCGAGCTGCGCCGCCACCGAGCTGAAGCCGCAAGGCCAGGGCACCGAGCGGCTGGAAGAAGCGCTGGCCACGCGCTTTCCCGACGTGCCCGTGCTGCGCATCGACCGCGAGACCACCCGCCGCCGGGACGCCTTCGAACACCTGCTCGACGCCCTGCGCGACGAGGCAAAGCCGGCCATCCTGGTGGGTACCCAGATGCTGGCCAAGGGCCACGACCTGCCCAACCTCACCCTGGTCGCCATCGCGGGCGTGGACGAGGGCCTGCTGAGCGTGGACTTCCGCGCCAGCGAGAGGCTGGCGCAGCAGCTGGTGCAGGTGGCCGGTCGCGCCGGCCGCGCCGCCAAACCGGGACGCGTGCTGCTGCAGACCCATCACCCGGATCATCCCTTGCTGCGCCAGTTACTGGCGCAGGGCTATGCCGCCGCCGCGCAAAGCCTGCTCGCCGAAAGGCGCCAGGGGGCGCTGCCGCCCTACGCACACCAGGTGTTGCTGCGCGCCGAAGCGACACAGCGCGTGGCGGTCGACGCCTTCCTCGCCGAAGCCACCGCCGCGCTGCCGCCGGAGCACGGCCTGCAGGTCGCCGGCCCGATGCCTGCGCCGATGCCGTTGCGCGCCGGTCGCCAACGCGGCCAACTGCTGCTGGAGGCCGCGAACCGCCGCGAACTGCACGCCGCGCTGCGCCCCTGGGCCGCACAACTCGCGCGCCTGCCCGCCGCGCGCAAGGTGCGCTGGTCGCTGGACGTGGATCCGATCGACCTGTATTGAACCCAAGCGCGGCATGCGCGAATCCTCACGGGCGGAGGTATGCGCGAAAGCGATCGCCGAAAAGCAGACGGCCCGCGGATGCGGGCCGTAGCTGGTCATGCGTTTTACCGGAGGATGCGGTTGGGGAGCACCGCTGCATGACGGTTGCGTTCGCGTTGGAACGCACGCGTCATGCAAACAGGCCGCGCATCTTCTTCATCGCGTTCGCCTCGACCTGGCGGATACGCTCGGCGGAGACGCCGTACTCGTCGGCCAGTTCCTGCAGCGTAGCCTTGTCCTCGTCCAGCCAGCGGCGCTGGATGATGTGGCGCGAACGCTCGTCCAGACCCTGCAGCGCGGACGACAGCGCGTTGAGCTGGTTGTCGCTCTGGTCGGCCTCGGCGAGGTTGTCGTAGGGGTCGGCGCCCTCGTCCACCAGGAACGCCTCCGGTGCCGGCCTGGCATCGTCCTCGGCGTCCGCCGGGGCCTCGAAACCGATGTCACGCCCGGACAGGCGCGACTCCATCTCGCGCACCGTGGCCTCCGGCACGCCCAGATCCTTGGCCACCGTGCGCACTTCCTCGGCGTTCATCCAGCCCAGACGCTTCTTGCTCTTGCGCAGGTTGAAGAACAGCTTGCGCTGCGCCTTGGTGGTGGCGACCTTGACGATGCGCCAGTTCTTCAGGATGAATTCGTGCATCTCGGCGCGGATCCAGTGCACCGCGAAGCTCACCAGGCGCACGCCCTGGTCGGGGTCGAAACGCTTCACCGCCTTCATCAGGCCGATGTTGCCCTCCTGGATCAGGTCGGCGAGCTGCAGGCCGTAGCCGGAATAGCCACGCGCCACGTGCACCACGAAGCGCAGGTGCGACATCACCAGCTTCTTCGCTGCCGAGAGATCCTCGTGCTCGTTGTAGCGGCGCGACAGATCCTGCTCCTCATCCTGGCTCAACACCGGGATCCGGTGCACCGCCGAGATGTAGGCATCCAGGCTGCCGACCACGCTGGGCAGCGTCGAGGGGATGGTTGCCAAGGCTTGGGACATGGAAAACCTCCGGTACAAGGACTTCAGGTTAGCACTCTGGTGCTTGGAGTGCTAAAGCCGCCATTGGTTCACGGCTTTTAGTGAACCGAATCGTACAGAAATATCGCTGTTTTGTCCATACTGCTGTCGAGAGCACTTAACGATGTCAGTCAGTGACCCTATCGATGTCAGTAACGCGTAATTGCGTCAGTTCGCGGACTTCAAGCAATTCGTGGTGACCGGAAAATGACGTTTCGGGCCACCGAGAACTATCAGTCCCGGTTGCCGGCGCTGGATTGCGCGTACTAGCACGTTGTCGTGAAACGCTTCCGATCTTGCTGAGCGAAGAAGCCTTCGTCAGCCATGAAGCTTCGCATGTCCGCGCCGTATCATGGTGCGCGGCAGTTGGAGCCGAAGTGGTGATTGATCGATGACGAACAGTGATTCGATAGCGGCTCTGCGAGCCGAAGTCGCTAGGCTTGCCTCGCTACTGGAGGCGAACGGTATTGAATGGCGCCTGCCGGCCGCTCCGCCGTACATGTCTGTCACTCCAGCCGAGCTGGAGACATCACGACTGGGCGCCACCGAAAAACTGGCGCTTTTCCGGCGGCTGTTTCGAGGGCGTGTCGATGTCTATCCCGTCCGGTGGGCCAGCAAGGCTACCGGGAAATCCGGGTATTCGCCGGCATGTGCCAACGAATGGCGCGCGGGCGTTTGCCAAAAGCCGCGCATCAAATGTTCGGATTGCCACCATCGGCAGCTGCTTCCGCTGTCGGACGCCGTGGTCTATGACCACCTTGCTGGGAAGCATACGATCGGCGTCTATCCGTTGATGCCCGACGACACCTGTCACTTCCTAGCCGTCGACTTTGACGACGCAGAATGGCGGGACGATGCTCTAGCCTTTGCAGGGTCTTGCGATGACCTTGGCGTTCCTGTCGCACTGGAGATATCTCGATCGGGCAATGGTGCCCATGCTTGGGTGTTCTTCTCTGGCGGTGTCTTAGCTCGCGAAGCTCGGCAGCTGGGATCGGCCCTCATCAGTCACACCTGCTCGCGCACCCGGCAATTGAAGCTGAGCTCGTACGATCGGCTATTCCCAAACCAGGACACCATGCCCAAGGGTGGCTTTGGCAACCTCATCGCCCTGCCGCTGCAGAAGGATCCGCGTGAACGTGGCTGTAGCGTATTCGTGGACCTGATTAG
>JAJZET010000079.1 GCA_021805685.1 Pseudomonadota bacterium | reverse complement strand
CATGCCCGGCAGCATCACGCCCACATAGGTGTCCACCAGGCCGGCGTACTTGAACATCAGGAACAGCGGCAGCATCGCCACCTGCGCCGGCACCACCAGCAGGCCGAGCAGCGCGCGGAACAGCCGCTCGCGCCCGGCGAAGCGGAGCTTGGCGAAGGCATAGCCCGCCATCAGGTTGAACATCAACGACACCAGCGCGATGCCAGCGGAGATCAGCAGGCTGTTGAGCAGGTAGCGCGCCATGCCCGCCTGTTCGAACAGCTGCCGGTAATTGCCCAGCACCGGATGCGCCGGCCACAACGGCGGCGGCAACGCGTTGGACGTGCCTGGCGGCATGAACGACACCGCGAGCATCCACAGCAACGGGAACAGCGCCACCGCGGCGGCGCCCAGCAGCAGGCCGTTGATCAGCGCCTTCGCCAGCCGCGGGTTCATGCCTCCTCTCCTGTCCGCTCCCGGGGCGACAGCCGCAGCATCGCTGCGGTCGCCGCGAACATCACCAGGAACAGCACGAACGCCTCCGCCGTGGCGACGCCGAGGTTCCACCATTGGAAGCCATCCTCGTACATCAGGTACAGCACGCTGGTGGTGCTTTCCAGCGGGCCGCCGTCGGTCATCACGTAGGGCTCGGCGAACAGCTGGAAATAACCCGATACGGTGAGGATGGCCACCATCAGCAGCGTCGGCCCGAGCATCGGCAAGGTGATGTGGCGGAACTGCCGCCATGCCGACGCGCCGTCGATGCGCGCCGCTTCGTAGAGCTCGCCGGGGATCGCCTGCAGCCCGGCGAGCAGGATGATCATGTTGTAGCCGAAGTTCTTCCACACCGCGAACAGGATGATGGTGGGCATCGCCCAATGCGGGTCGCCCAGCCAGTCCACCGGGTGGATGCCAAGCATGCCGAGCAGGTGGTTGGCCCAGCCATACTTGGTGTTGAACAGGTAGCGCCACACCACCGCCGTCGCTACCGCGGTGGTCACCACCGGCGCGAACAGTGCGGTGCGGAAGAACGCCTTGCAGCGCGCCAGTGGCGAGTGCAGCAGCAGCGCCGCGCCCAGCGAGGCGGCCAGCGACAGCGGCACCCCCGCCACCACGAAGTAGAACGTATGGCCCAGCGCGGCCCAGAACTGCGGCCGGTGCAGCAGCATCCAGTAGTTGCCCAGCGCCACGAAGCGCAGGTTGTGCAGGTCGGCCAGGGCATAGAGGTCGTAGTCGGTGAAGCTCAGCGCCAGCGCACCGAGCACTGGCAGCAGGAAGAACACCGCCAGCACCAGCAATGCCGGCGCGAGGAACAGCCACGCGGCGCGCGAGCCGGTCATCGCGACGACACCTGCCGGCCAAGCAGCGCGCGCCGCTTGGCCAGAATCGCGTCGGCCCGGCGGTCCATCTCCGCCGCCGCCTGGTCCACCGTCAGCTCGCCGGCCACCGCACGCGCGGCCACCTGCTGCATCATCACCGCGATGCGTTCCCACTCGGGCACGGCCGGCGTGGGCTTGACGCGTTCGAGCTGGTCGCGGAACGCCTGCATGGCCGGATCGTGCTGCAGCAGCGGGCTGTTCCAGCTGCTGCGCCGCGGCGGCATGTCGCCGGTGAGCCGGTAGAAGCGCTGCTGCACGCGTGGCTGCGAGAGGTATTCGATCAGCGCCCATGCCTCGTGCCGATGCTTCGACGCGCGGAACACCACCAGGCTGGCGCCACCCGCGAGGCCGGCGCCCGGACCCTCCGGCCCCGGCAGCGGCGCCGTGGCCCAGTCGCCCTGCTCGTTCGCCGGCAGGCGCTTGCGGAACTCGGCGACGTTCCATGGCCCGGACAGATAGAACGCATACACGCCGCGGCCGAACTCGTCCCACGGATCGCTCACCTCCACGTTGGTGACGTCCGGTGCCTGCCGCAGGCGGAAGGTATCGACGTAGAAGCCGAGTGCGCGGCGGAACCCCGGGCTCTCGAAATTGCCGCGGGTGTCGTCGTCGCGCAGCAAGGGGTCGGGTTGCTGCAGCGCCAGCGACAGCAGCTGCTCGTACTCGTTGGTCGGCAACAGGATGCCGTAGACCTTGCGCGCCGGATGGCTGAGCGCGGCCAGCATGCGCCGCCACTCGGCCCAGTCGCGCGGCGGCGCGTCGAAGCCTGCCTGCTTCAGAAGGTCGCTGCGGTAGAACAGCAGGCGCGTATCCACGTACCAGGGGATGCCATACAACTGGCCGTTGCTGAGATTGGTGGCCCAGATGCTGGCGAAGTAGTCGGACGCCATCACCGTCGACGAGGCGGCGACGCGCCGCTGCAGGGGGGCCAGCGCATGCAGGGCCACCATTTCGGGCAACCACGTGTTGCCGAGCTGCGCCATGTCCGGTGCGGTGCCACCTGCAATCGCGGTGAGCAGCTTCTGGTGCGCCGCGCTCAGCGGCAATTGCTGTACCTCGACGTGGATGTCCGGATGGGTCCGTTCGAAATCCGGCAACAGGCGGGTGACGGCATCGTCTTCCGGACCGAACGTCCAGAACACCAGGGCGTCGTCGCGTCTGCCGCTGCAAGCGGCAAGGCACAACGCGGCAGCGATGGACAGCCATCGCCACCACGCCACATGCCC
>JAJZET010000130.1 GCA_021805685.1 Pseudomonadota bacterium | reverse complement strand
GCGGCATCGGCGTGTTCCGCCGCGAACTGCTCGACGACTGGCGCGCCACGGCAGGCGACGCATCGGGCGCCGCGGAACAGCCGCCGCGCTTCAAGCTGCGTCCGCTGCTGGAAGCCGCGATGGCACGCGGCGCGCTGGGCGGCTCCTTGCATCGCGGCCGCTGGGCCGACGTGGGCACGCCGGAGCGCCTCGCTCAACTGGATG
Source organism: Pseudomonadota bacterium (assembly GCA_021805685.1). Taxonomy (GTDB): domain Bacteria; phylum Pseudomonadota; class Gammaproteobacteria; order Xanthomonadales; family Rhodanobacteraceae; genus Rhodanobacter_A. The sequence goes on along the minus strand of JAJZET010000130.1, from coordinate 2,409 downwards.
CCGAAGTCTCCGGCTGAGCCGGGGCCGCCATCGGCTCCCGCGCCGCGGCGTGCGCCAGCGGGATCTGGCTGGATTCCAGCCGGTGCAAGTCGAAGTCGTGCACCGACACCGGTGCGTAGCGCTCGTCGAACGCCACGTCGCCCGGCCGCCAGCCCGCGCGGCAGCGGAACGCGCCCCAGAACCGGCGCAGCACGTACAGCTGCTGTCCCACGACGCCACGGCGGTTGTCCGCGTCGACCATGGGGTCGCCCACGCCGGTGGGGCGCGCCGGCTCGCCGAACAGCGCGGTGCCGAACAGGATGTCCCAGAACGGGAAGATGAAGGCGAAATTGCAGTAGTGCAGGTTCGGTCGCTCCGGGTCCACCCGCATGTGGTGCAGCCGGTGGTAGCGCGGATCGACCAGGATTTTCTCCAGCACCGGGCCGAAACGCAGGCGCACGTTGGCGTGGTCGAGGTTCTGCAGCAGGTTGCCGCTGAGCACCAGCAGCGCGTAATCGGTGGGCGACACGCCGATCAGCAGCGCAGCCACGGCCACGATCAGCGCCTCCAGCAAGTCGTCGAGATAATGGTCACGGTCGTTCGTCCAGCAGTTCAGCTGGCGCTGGCTGTGGTGCAGGCTGTGCAGCGCCCACCACCACGGGATCGAGTGCTGCAGGCGATGGATGCCGTAGTACACCAGGTCGTAGATCGCGTAATAGACCAGGAACAGCAGCACCGGGTGATGCCCCAGCCACGGCAGCATGCCCTGCACGCTGACCAGCCCGGCCGCGTCGTCGCCGGCGCCAGCGCCACCGATCAGTTGGGTCAACGGCGACAGCACCAGGTAGGTGAACAGCGGCAGCACGCCGAACAGCTTGAGCAGGGTGTAGGTACGGTCGATCGCGGTGGCGCGGCGCTCGGGCCAGTGCTCGACCGGCCACAGGCTCTCCATCGGCCGGAACACGCAGGCGATGACCGCCACCTCCACCGCGGTGAGCAGGAAGTATTCCGCGATCTCGCGCGGGGGATCGACGACGAAGTGCGAAAGGTGCAGGGCGAGCAGCGCCGGCACGACGGCATGGCGCGTCAGCCAGTTCACCGCGGCCGTCCAGAATGCGGAGAGGTTGTGCATGGTCGATCCCGGGAGGAGGAACCGGGCCCATGGTAGGTCCGGACAAGTAAAGGATGCCTCGCTTCCGGCCCCGGCGGAACGATCGCGAGCTTTCGCGCCGGCGTGAGGGCGTCGCGCAAAAAATGACGGCCCGGACGAGCCGGGCCGTGCATGTGCAAGCTGGGATTTCATGGGTCGCCCGCACGCCGGGCCACCCGCCATCAAGGACGGCGGGCGAGCTCCGGGTTTTCGCGGGTCACCGGCATCAGGTCCTTCTTCGACACGCCCAGCCAGAGCAGGATCGGGCTGGCCACGAAGATCGAGGAGAGCGTACCCACCAGGATGCCGATCAGCATGGTGATCGCGAAGTTGTGCACCGCCGTGCCGCCGTAGAAGAACAGCGCGGCCATCGTGATGCCGGTAAACAGCGAGGTGATGATGGTTCGCGACAGCGTGCTGTTGATCGAGCGGTTGAGGATCTCCTCCGGCTCGGCCTTGCGCGCCAGGCGGAACAGCTCGCGGATACGGTCGAACACCACCACCTTGTCGTTGATCGAGTAGCCGATCACCGCCAGCACCGAGGCCAGCACGGTCATGTCGAACTCGCGCCCGGTCAGCGCCAGGATGCCCAGCGTTACCAGCGTGTCGTGGATTTCGGTGAGCACCGCCGCGATCGCGAAGCGGCGCTCGAAGCGGATCCACAGGTAGGCCATGATGCCGAGGATCACGAACACCGCGGCCACCATGCCGTCGCTCTTCAGCTCCGCGCCCACCTCGGCGCTGACCGAGGAGCGGCTCTTCAGCGAGGCGTCGCTGCGAGCCGCCTTCAGCGGCTGCATCACTACGTTGGCCACCTTGTCCAGGTCCACCTGGCCCTTGGCGTCGAGCATCGCCTTGGTCGGCTGCATGCGGATCGACACCTCGCGGCTGCCGCCCACGCTCTGCACCACGGTGTTTTCGATGCCGCCCTTCTCCAGCGCATTGCGCACGTCGCCGGTCTGTACCGGCTGGGCGTAATCGACCACCAGCGAGACGCCGCCGGTGAAGTCCAGACCGTAGTTCAGGCCCTTGGTGGTGAGCAGCGCAACGGAGGCAATCATCAGCACGACGGCCACCGCGACGCTGAAGACGCGGATGCGCAGGAAGTGGATGTTGCTGTTGTGGTTGAAGATTTCCATTTGTATGTCCCGCCCTTAGACCGACAGGGTCTTGAGCTTGCGGCGGCCGTGAATCAGCGCGGTGAACGCGTGCGTCATCACCACCGAGGTGAACATCGAGGTCAGGATGCCGATACCCAGCGTGACGCCGAAGCCGCGGAT
>JAJZET010000213.1 GCA_021805685.1 Pseudomonadota bacterium | reverse complement strand
GGATGGCTACGGTCCGCTCGACCTCGACGAGCACGCCGCACTGAAGAACGAACCGATCAACCCGATGGCGCGCAAGCCCATCGACGCGCCGCTGGACGTGGGCGTGCGCGCGATCAACGCCTTGCTCACCGTGGGGCGCGGCCAGCGCATCGGCCTGTTCGCCGGCTCCGGCGTGGGCAAGTCCACCCTGCTCGGCATGATGACCCGCTACACCAACGCCGACGTGGTGGTGGTAGGCCTGATCGGCGAGCGCGGCCGCGAGGTGAAGGAATTCGTCGAGCACACCCTGGGCGAGGAAGGTCGCCGCCGCGCGGTGATCGTGGCCGCGCCCGCCGACGCGCCGCCGCTGAAGCGCCTGCGCGGCGCGCAGTACGCGACCGCGATCGCCGAATGGTTCCGCGACCGCGGCCAGCGCGTGCTGCTGCTGATGGATTCGCTCACCCGCTACGCCCAGGCCCAGCGCGAGATCGCGCTGGCGATCGGCGAACCGCCCGCCACCAAGGGTTACCCGCCATCGGTATTCGCGATGATGCCGGCGCTGGTGGAGCGCGCCGGCAACGACGCCGAAGGCAAGGGTTCCATTACCGCCTTCTACACCGTGCTCACCGAAGGCGACGACTACCGGCACGATCCCATCGCCGACGCGGCGCGCGCAATCCTGGACGGCCACATCGTGCTCTCGCGCGACCTGGCCGAGGCCGGCCACTACCCTGCGATCGACATTGAGGCCTCGATCAGCCGCGTGATGCCGCAGGTGGTGGCGCGCGAGCACCTGCAGTCGGCGCAGCGCTTCCGTCGCGTCTATTCGGCCTATCGCCAGCAGCGCGACCTGATCGCGGTCGGCGCCTACCAGAAGGGCTCCGACCCGCAGGTCGACCAGGCCATCGAAATGTGGCCGCAGCTGCGCGACTTCCTGCAGCAAGAGGTGGATGAGCCGGTGACGCTGGCCGCCGCCGTCGAGCGGCTCAACCTCATCGCCGAACGGGTGACGACATGAACTCCCGCTCCAAACGCCTGCAGCCGGCGGCGGACCAGGCCCACCAGAAAGCCGAGGATGCGCTGGCGAAACTCGCCATGCAGCAACAGGCGCTGGCCAAGGCGGAGCACCAGCTGGACGAGCTGGAACGCTACCGGCGCGAATACGCCGAGGCCGGCAACGGCCCGGTCAGCGTCACGGCGCTGCTCAACCGCCAGCAGTTCGTCGCCCGGATCGACCAGGCGATCGCCCAGCAAGCGGCCGAAGTGAACCGCCAGCACCGCCGGCTCGACCAGGTGCGCGACCACTGGCAGCAGGCGCATGCCCGCGAAAGCGCGCTGGACACCGTCATCGCGCACCACCAGGAACACGAACGCCGCGCCGAAGAGCGGCACGAACAAGCCGAGATCGACGAACGCATGCAGCATCGGCGGCCGCGCTGAGGCGCCGCCGTTTGCCTGCACAGGAGTCCTGCCATGCCCGCACCTGCCGCACTTCCCCCTCTGCCGATGGCTCCCAGCGCACCCGGCGTGCCGGCCAGCACGCCGGGCGACGATGCTTCGCCCAGCCCGTTCGACCAGCACCTGCAGGCGGCGCGCAATGCGCAAGCCGCCGACACGACGCCATCGTCAAACCCGCCAAGCGCATCGGACGCAACCCGGCCCACCGCGGATGCGCAGGGCGCTGCAGCTGCCGCCGATGCCAACGGCAAACCTGCGCAGGAGCCGAACATGTCCACGCTTGCCTCTGCCGCCGCCGCGCCGGCTGCAAACAGCGCCGCTGCGACCGGCGCCCCATCGGCCTCGCCCGCGCAGGCGGATGCCACCTTGATCGACAGCGCCCTTGCCACGGCGCAGGCCGCCTCCGCCGCTGCCGGGGCGGGCGCTGCGACGGCCGCCAAGGCGGTCGCGACGAAAGCCGCTGAGCCGGACAGCCAGGCTGTTGCCTCGCTGGCGGGCACCATGCTTGCGATGCTGGGCCAGATCAGCGGAGCCGCCACGGGAGCGGCGGCTGCCGAAGCGGATGGCGGCAAGGTTTCTGCGGATGGCGCGGCATCGGGTCGTGGCAAGGCGACCGGTGTCCTGCTGCAAGCCAACGCACAGGATGGCCAGGCAGGCAACGCCATGGTCGGTGCGTCCGTGGCCGGCCTCGCCAATGCGTTGGGCAGCGCCGCCGGCATACCGACGGCGGCCAGCGCCGGGGCGCACAAGGATAACGCACTGGATGCGCTGGCACTGGCCACCTCGCCGGTGCCGGCCGCCACGCCGAGGATGCCGGCGCCGGTCGCGCCAGCCTTGCAGTTGTCGTCGGCGCCGGGCAGTGCCGGTTTTGCCGGCGAGCTCGGCCAGCAGGTGGTATGGCTTGCCCAGCAGGGCGTGCAGCAGGCGAAAGTCCGCCTGCATCCGGAAGACCTTGGTGCGCTCGACGTGAAACTCAGCGTGAGCCACGGTCGCGTGGACGTGGTGTTCAGCGCGCAGCATCCGGCTGCCGTCACCGCCGTGCAGCAAAGCCTGCCGCAACTCGACCACATGCTGTCGCAGCATGGTCTCGCGCTCGGCCATGCCGAAGTCGGGCAGCAACAGGGCCACGGCCATGGCCACGCGCGCAGCGATGGCGATGCGTCGGCGGCCGCCGACGAGAGCGGCAACGCCCAGGGCGTTGCCTCGATGGGTGCAGCCACCAGCCGCATCGGCTTGCTCGACGCGTTCGCCTGAGTCCGCGGCGGCCGCGTCGCACAGACGCCAGCTTCATCACGCTTCCGCTTACATGGGCGGGTGTCGCGATGCTGACGCGACGTGCTTCCGGCGCGCGTCAAGAAAGTGCCGTCTGCCAGCGAATCGCGGCAAGAACGCATGCACGCCATTCCACAAAGTAGAAGCCAGACAGCACAAAAGCCGCATCCGGGACGCGGCTTTCCTTTGGCACATGGATTGCATCCAACGCAGCATCCACACGATAGATCGAGGGTTTCATGGCAGACGAAGGGAAAGCGGCGGCACCGGCGGCCAAGTCGCGCAAGCCGATGATGATCATCGGCGTAGTAGCGGTGCTGGCGCTGGCCGGCGGCGGCTACTTCTTGAAGACCCGACTGGCGGGGCATCCGGGGGGACAGGCTCGGGGCGAGATGTCCAAGGCGGACCTCTACCTGCCGCTGGATCCGCCCTTCGTGGTGAACTTCAAGGACGGCGATTCGTTGCGCTACCTGCAGGTGTCGGTGACGTTGATGTCGCACGATCCCAAAGCCATCAGCGCGGCCAAGGATGCCGACCCGGAAATCCGCGACGCCCTGGTGTCGCTGTTCAGCAACCAGGATTACACGGTGATCGTCACTGCTGCTGGCCGCCGCAACCTGCAGGACAAGGCGCTGGCGACCGTGCGCAAGATCGTCAAGGCGCACACCAACGGGCAGTCCGACATCGAAGCCTTGTATTTCACCAGCTTCGTGATGCAGTGACGGAGGCATCGCGCGCATGAGCGACCTGCTTTCCCAGGACGAAATCGACGCGCTGCTCGACGGCGTGACCGACGGCGCGGTGGAAACCGGCAGCGACCAGCCGCTGCCGCGCGATGCGGTGTTGTCTTACGACTTCACCCAGCAGGATCGGATCGTGCGCGGTCGCCTGCCGACGCTGGAGATGGTCAACGACCGCTTCGCGCGCTATTTCCGCACCGGCCTGTTCAGCGTGCTGCGCAAGACCTGCGAGGTTTCGGTGCTGGGCGTGAAGATGGTGAAGTTCGCCGAGTACGTGCACGGGCTGGTGGTGCCCACCAACCTGAACCTGGTGAAGATCAAGCCGCTGCGCGGTACCGCGCTGGTGGTATTCGAACCACGCCTGGTGTTCAGCGTGATCGACAACTTCTTCGGCGGCGACGGCCGCTTCCACGCGCGCATCGAGGGCCGCGACTTCACCGCCACCGAAAACCGCGTGATCCAGATCCTGCTGGCCGAACTGTTCACCGCGATGGCGGAGGCGTGGGCGCCGGTGCTGGGGCTGAACTTCGAGTACCAGAGCTCGGAGATCAACCCGCAATTCGCCAACATCGTCAGCCCCACCGAGACGGTGGTGGTCTCGCGCTTCCACATCGAACTCGACGGCGGCGGCGGCGAGATCCACCTCACCATGCCCTACGCGATGGTCGAGCCGATCCGCACCCTGCTCGATGCGGGCGTGCAAAGCGATCGCGTCGACCGCGACGACCGCTGGGCCGAGATGCTGCGCGAGGAAGTGCTCGATGCCGAAGTGCCGCTCAGCACGGAACTGCTCGACATCGAGATCACCCTGGGCGACTTCCTGCGGCTTCGCCCCGGCGACGTCCTGCCGATCCAGTTGCCCGAACTGTCCACCGTGTACGCCGAGGACGTGCCGCTGTTCCGCGCCCGTTACGGCCAGGCCAACGGCCGCAATGCGATCCGTTTCCATACCCAGGTCGGCCGGCGCGAGCTGCGCACCGCCGTCGACCCGCTCAGCCGAGAAGAAAACGCATGAACCAGTCCACTGAAGCGATGGCCGAGAACGCCAGCGAACGCGTCGAATTCGATTCGCTGCGCGGCGGCGCGCCTGCCGGCACCGGCGAAGTCAATCTCGACATGATCCTCGATGTGCCGGTGACCCTGGCGATGGAGGTCGGCCGCACCCGCATCAGCATCCGCAACCTGCTGCAGCTGAACCAGGGTTCGGTGGTGGAACTGGATCGCGCCGCCGGCGAACCGCTGGACGTGTTCGTCAACGGCACCCTGGTCGCGCATGGCGAGGTGGTGGTGATCAACGAGAAGTTCGGCATCCGCCTGACCGACGTGATCAGCCCGGCCGAGCGCGTGCGCAAGCTGAGGTGAGCCCATGATCCGGTTCTGGCAGATGGATGCGGCGGGCAGGGCAGGAGCCGGGACTCGGCTCGCGGCCGTGCTGCCTGCCGCGGCTCCGGCGGCCGACATCAACGTCGGTGGCGAGTTGTTGCGCGTGCTGTTCAGCCTGGTGGCAGTGGTGGCGCTGATCTTCGTGGCGGGCTGGATGAGCCGGCGCCTGCAGGCGCGCAGCCGCCCGGGCGGGCGACGCATCCGCTGCGTGGAGGCGATGGCGCTGGGCGCGCGCGACCGCGTGCTGCTGATCGAGGCCGACGGCAAGCGCCTGCTGATCGGCGTGGGACCCGGCGGCATGCGCACCCTGCACGTTTACGAGGGCGAGGCACCGATGGAGGACGATCCGGCCGCGCTGCCGGCGGTGCCCGACCTTGCCCAGTTGCTGTCGCGCTGGAGGGGGAAGTCGTGAGCCGCACCGTAGCCTGGGCGCGCTGGTGGCTGGCGTTCGCCCTGTTGATGTTGCCGCTGTGCACGCTGGCTGCGCCGCAGGCGACGCGTGCTGTCGCGCCTGCGGGCAATGCGCCGGCGCTGTCGATGCCGGCGAGTCCATCCGGCCTCGGCAGCGCGGGCATCCCCGTGCTGACCGTGCGCAATGCGCCGGATGGCACGAAGAACTGGACCCTGTCGTTGCAGATGCTGGCGCTGCTGACCGCGCTGACCATGCTGCCGGCGATCTTCCTGATGATGACGTCGTTCACGCGCATCATCATCGTGCTTGGCTTCCTGCGGCAGGCGCTGGGCACGCAATCCACGCCGCCGAACCAGGTGTTGCTGGGTCTGGCGCTGTTCCTAACCCTGTTCGTGATGTCGCCGGTGTTGAACCGCTCCTACGCAGACGGCGTGAAGCCGTACATGGACGGCCAGATGAGCGTGGAGCAGGCGCTGCCGGCGGCCTCCGCGCCGTTCAAGCGCTTCATGCTCGACCAGACCCGCGAGGCCGACCTGCAACTGTTCACCAAGCTGGCCGGCGAGCAGCCCTACGCGAGCAAGGCGGACGTACCGTTCAAGGTGGCGATGCCGGCCTTCCTCACCTCGGAACTCAAGACCGCGTTCCAGATGGGCTTCCTGTTGTTCATACCCTTCCTGATCATCGATCTGGTAGTGGCCAGCGTGCTGATGTCGATGGGCATGATGATGGTGTCGCCCTCGCTGATCTCGCTGCCGTTCAAGATCATGCTGTTCGTGCTGGTGGACGGCTGGACGCTGCTGCTGGGGACGCTGGCGCGGAGCTTCTACACATGAGTGCTGCGCGCATATTTGCGTCCTCTCTCCTCCGGGGGAGGGCTGGGGTGAAGGGCGGGTACTCGCGAGACAATTGGCCAACGGCTGGCCTGCTTGCGAGAAGCTTTCGTGCGCCTGCGGCGCCCGAGTTACTTTCTCTTTGCGTGGCCAAAGAAAAAGTAACCAAAGAGAAAGGCCACCCCGGTTGGCGCTTGCCGGGCTTCGTGCCCGACAAGTGCGTGAGTCGGTGCCGGGCTTTTCGAGCGGGCTCCTGCCCGCGCGAAAAGGCGTCGCCATCCATGGCGACGCCCGCTGCGCGGCCTTCTCGTCCCCGACTCACCGCCGCCCAGGGGCCCCGGGAAAAGCAGGCGCGCATCCTGCGCGCCAGAGGCAACCGCAAATGCTGAAAGCAGAGCGCAGCACAACCTGCGGTGCTCTTGCTGCGGCTCTTCTGAAGAGTGCGCGCTGGGAGCGCGCTGCTCTGCCCGGGGCCCCTATGACGTGGTGGGCGGGTGGAGGAACAGTCCGCAGGATGGCCGGTAGGGATGCCGGCCAGTTTTTCGCCGGTACAGGAGGTGCCGTCGAAAAACCCCGTAACCCGCACGCGGACCCGCAGGGCAGGAGGCCCGGAGGGCGCGTCATCGGGGTGCCCTTTCTCTTTGGTTCCTTTTTCTTTGGGCAAGCAAAGAGAAAGGAACTCGGCCACCGGCAGGTGGACGAAGCCGCTCTGTCGCTTGCGGCAGACGCACGAAACCGATCTGAAACTCGTTCGGGCATGACGCGAGCGCCGCGTCCGGCGCAAAAAGAGGCATGCCCATGACCCCCGAATCCATCATGCAGATCGGGCAGCACGCGCTCTACGTGGCGATGCTGATGGCCGCCCCGATGCTGCTCACGGCGCTGGTGGTGGGCTTGTTGATCGGCGTGATCCAGGCGGCCACGCAGATCAACGAGATGACCTTGAGCTTCATTCCCAAGCTGGTCGCGATGGCGCTGGTCGCCCTGATCGCGGGGCCGTGGATGCTGCGCCTGCTGGTGCACTACACCGCGCAACTGATCCAGGGCCTGCCGGGGATGATCCGGTGACCACGCTGGACGTGGCGTTGCTGTTGCCGTGGATGGACCGGTTCCTGTGGGCCATGGCCCGCGTGGGCGGCCTGTGCATGCTCGCACCGGTGTTCGGCGCCTCGGTGCTGCCGATGCGCGTACGCGCTGGCATGGTGGTGATGCTGACCCTGGTGCTGGTTCCGCTGGCGCCCGACGTCAAGGACGTGCTCGGCCCGGCCGGCCTGGTGAACCTGACCAGCCAGTTCGTGGCGGGCGCGGCGGTGGGATTCGTGTTGCAGTTGGTGTTCGATGCAGTGCAGTTCGGCGGCGGTCTGGTGGGGCAGGGCATGAGCCTGGGTTTTGCCGAGGTGGTCGATCCGCAGGCCGGCGGCAACGCCAACGTGCTTGGCCAGTTCTACCTGGCGCTGGTGACCCTGCTGTTCCTGGCGATGAACGGCCACTTGCAGCTGATCGCATTGCTGGCCAACAGTTTCCGCCACGCCTCGCCGGGTGATTTCGGCATCGACGCCAACGGCCTGCATGCGGTGATGGCGTTCGGCGTGCGGCTGTTCGGCGGCGCGGTGCGCGTGGCCTTGCCGGCGATGACCTCGCTGCTGCTGGTGAACATCGGTTTCGCCGCGATCAGCCGTGCGGCGCCGTCGATGAACCTGTTCGCGGTGGGCTTTCCGATCACCGTGTCGCTGGGCTTCATCGCCCTGTGGCTGTCGTTGCGCAGCCTGCCCGGTGCGTTCGCCACCCTGCAGGACGCCGCCTGGGACCTGATGCGTCGTCTGCTGGCCGGGTAGGGCGGACTGGGACATGGCGGACGACAGCGACCAGGAAAAAACCGAACAGCCGACAGAAAAGCGGCTGAAGGAGTCGCGTGAAAAAGGCGAGGTTCCGCGATCGCGCGACCTCTCCGGCGCGGCGGTCGTGCTGGCCGGTGTGGCCGCGCTGATGGCCGGTGGCCACGCGTCGTTCGTGCACGCCCGGAACATCTTCCTGCTCGGCCTGGGCTATTCGCGCGAGGCGCTGTTTTCGGATGCATTGCCGCAACAGGTGTTGCGTGCGGCGGTGGGCGAGGCGTTGGCGCTGTTCGCGCCGGTGGCGCTGGCCACGCTGCTGGCCGCGCTGGCCGCGCCGTTGCTGCTGGGCGGGCTCAACTTCAGCGCGCAGGCGCTGGAACCGAAGTTCAGCCGCCTGGACCCGATCGCCGGGCTGGGGCGCATCTTTGCGATGCGCGGCCTGGTGGAACTGGGCAAGGCGCTGCTCAAGGTGGTGTTCATCGGCGCCGTGCTGGCGCTGCTGCTGCGCCATTGGCAGCCTGGCATCCAGGCGACCGGACGCGGCTCCCCGATGGACGGCATCGCGGAAGCGATGAGCCTGATGGGCCAGGCCGCGCTGTGGTTCGGCGGCATCCTGATGCTGCTCGGCGGCATCGATGCGGCCTACCAGAAGTACGACCACGACAAGAGCCTGCGCATGAGCCGGCAGGAGATCAAGGACGAAATGAAGGAGAGCGAAGGCAGCCCCGAGATCAAGGGCCGCATTCGCCAGGTGCAGATGGCGCAGGCGCGGCGGCGCATGATGCAGGAGCTGCCCAAGGCCGACGTGGTGGTGGTCAACCCCACCCATTTCGCGGTGGCGCTGCGCTACGACGACGGCCGCATGGGCGCGCCGCGGGTGATCGCCAAGGGCGCGGACATGTTGGCCCAGCAGATCCGCCTGGTGGCCGGCAGCCATCGCATTCCGCTGGTCGAGGCGCCGCCGCTGGCACGAGCTTTGTATGCCTCCACCAAGCTGGGCCAGGAAATCCCCGCCGCGCTGTACGTGGCGGTGGCTCAGGTGCTCGTCTACGTCTACCAGCTGAAGCAGGCTGCGACGCAGGGTGAAGCGCCTCCGCCCGCACCGAACCCCGAGGTCGATCCGGATCTGATGGGGCCTTATCGCTAACACGTACGAGTCAAAACCATGACGGGCACGCAGGTATTGGGCAGTTTCAGGCAACTGGCGCGACGGGGCGCCGGCGCCCCGATCATGATGCTGGTGATGCTGGCAATGATGATGTTGCCGCTGCCGCCGTTCCTGCTCGACATCCTCTTCAGCTTCAACATCGCGCTGTCGCTGGTGATCCTGCTGGCGGTGGTCTACGTGATGCGGCCGCTGGAGTTCGCCGCGTTTCCTACCGTGGTGCTGATGGCCACCCTGCTGCGACTGGCATTGAACATCGCCTCCACCCGCGTGGTGCTGCTGCACGGTCACGATGGCCCCGGCGCCGCCGGCAAGGTGATCCAGGCGTTCGGCGAGTTCGTGATCGGCGGCAACTTCGCGGTGGGCCTGGTGGTGTTCGCCATCATCACCATCATCAACTTCGTGGTGGTCACCAAGGGCGCCACCCGCGTCTCCGAAGTGACCGCGCGCTTCACCCTGGACGCGATGCCCGGCAAGCAGATGGCGATCGACGCCGACCTCAATGCCGGCCTGCTCACCCAGGAGCAGGCGCGCGAGCGCCGCCAGGAGGTACGCGAGGAGGCGGACTTCTACGGCTCGATGGACGGCGCCTCGAAGTTCGTGCGTGGCGACGCCACCGCCGGCATCCTGATCCTGCTCATCAACATCGTCGGCGGCTTCTTCGTCGGCGTGATGCAGCACGGTCTGTCCGCCAGCCAGGCGGCGCACACCTATACCCTGCTCACCATCGGCGATGGCCTGGTAGCGCAGGTGCCGGCGCTGATGCTGTCGGTGGCCACTGCGATCATCGTCACCCGCGTGTCGCGCGCCCAGGACATGGGGCGCCAGCTCGCCGGCCAGGTGTTCGGCCAGCCGCGCGCGCTGGCGGTGGCGGCGGTGGTGCTGGGCGTGATGGGCATGATCCCCGGCATGCCGAATCTCGCCTTCCTGCTGCTGAGCGGCGTATGCGGCGGTGCTGCATGGCTGCTGTTCAAACGCCAGCGCGAGACGCGCGAAAAGCTGGCCGCTGCGCCGGCCGAGGCGCCGGCCGCCGCTGCGCCGGCCGAGCGCGTGGAACTGGGCTGGGAGGACGTCACCACGGTCGATCCGCTGGGTCTGGAAGTGGGTTACCGGCTGATCCCGCTGGTGGACACGCACCAAGGCGGCGAGCTGATGGGGCGGATCAAGTCGGTGCGCCGCAAGCTGTCGCAGGAGCTGGGCTTCCTTATCCCCGCCGTGCACATCCGCGACAACCTCGACCTCGGCCCCAACACCTACCGCATCATGCTGATGGGCGTGCCGATGGGCGAGGCGGAGGTGCATACCGAACGCTTGCTGGCGATCAACCCGGGCCAGGTGCACGGCACATTGGCCGGTATCGCCACGCAGGATCCGGCCTTCGGCCTGGAAGCGGTGTGGATCGAGCTGGGCCAGCGCGAACTGGCGCAAAGCTACGGCTACACCGTGGTCGATCCGGCCACGGTGATCGCCACCCACCTGTCGCACATCCTGCAGGGCCATGCGCACGAGCTGCTCAGCCACCAGGACGTGCAGCAACTGCTCGACCGCCTGGCGCAGAGCGCGCCCAAGCTGGTCGAGGACCTGGTGCCCAAGCGGCTGTCGCTGGGCGTGGTGGTGAAGGTGCTGCAGAACCTGCTGGCCGAGCGCGTGCCGATCCGCAACATGCGCAGCATCGTCGAATCCTTGGCGGAGCATGCGGGGCAGAGTCAGGATCCCGGCATGCTCACCGCGGCGGTACGCGTGGCGCTGGGCCGGCAGCTCGTGCAGGAGATCGCCGGGCTGGGCACCGAGATCCCGGTCATCACGCTGGCGCCGGAGCTGGAGCAGATCCTGCTCGGCTCGATGTCCGGCGCGGGCGGCATGGCTGGCGCGGCGGTGGAGCCCGGGCTCGCCGATCGCCTGCAGCAGAGCGTGGCCGACGCCGCGCGCAAGCAGGAAATGAGCGGCGAGCCGGCCGTGCTGCTGGTCGCGCCGCAGTTGCGGCCCTGGCTCGCGCGCTTCACGCGGCATGTGGCACAGAACCTGCACGTGCTCGCCTACAACGAGGTGCCCGACAACCGTCGGGTGCGCTTGGTACAGGCCTTGGGGCGGTAAGAACCGGGAATCGGGGGCAGGGAGACAGGAGCGGGGAAAGCGTGGTGCAGCGGTGTTTCAATGCCCCTGCCCAGGCGCTGCCCGGTGCCGGTCTCCCCAATCCGGATCCCGTTTGCGGAGCAACCTATGAAGATCAAACGTTTCGTGGCACCGGACATGCGTCAGGCGATGCGCGAAGTACGCGAGGAACAGGGGCCGGATGCGGTGATCCTGTCCACCCGGCGCATGGAGGACGGTATCGAAGTAATCGCTGCGATCGACTATGACGAGGCGCTGGTGCGCGAGGCAGCCCGACAAAGCACGCCGGTCTCCACGCCAACGGTGCCGCAGCCGCAACCGCAAGCGCAACAGCGGTCGCAGCCGCAGGCGCAGCTTCAGTCACAGCCACAGTTGCAGCCGCAGGCACCGGCAGCAGTGGTCGCGTCGCGACCCGCGACAGCGCCCTCGCCCTCGCCGGTGGTACGGGTGGCGACGGCCCCGGCCCCGGCGCCCGTCGTGCCGCGCCCTACGCGCGAGCCGGTGCGGCCCACCGCCGCGCCGGTCGCCGTCGCGCCGCCGGCGGCGCATCCGCTGATGGAGCGCGCCGCGCGCGACACCGCGCAATTGCGCAACGACTTCAATGAGCTGCGCGCGATGCTCGAGGTACAGCTGTCCAGCCTCGCCTGGAACGATATGGAGCGGCGCCAGCCGCTGCGCGCACGCATCCTGCGCGAAATGACCCGGTTCGGCATCGAGCCCGACGTGGCGCGTAGCCTGGTGAACGAGCTGCCGGAACAGATCAGCGCCGAGCAGGCGCGCTACCTGCCGCTGGGCATCCTCAGCCGCAGCCTGGCGGTGACCGGCCGCGACCTGTGCGGCGACGAACGCAGCATCACCGCCCTGGTCGGTCCGACCGGCGTCGGCAAGACCACGACGATCGCCAAGCTCGCCGCCAGGGCGGTGATGCGCCATGGCGCCGCCAAGGTAGCGCTGGTCAGCACCGACCACTACCGCATCGGCGCCGCGGCGCAGCTCGAGCACTATGGCCGCCTGCTCGGCGTGCAGGTCTATCCGGCCTATGACGCGCGCAGCCTCGGCAAGGTGCTGGAGATGCTGCAGGGTCGCCATACCGTACTGATCGACACCGCCGGCATGGCCGGTACCGACCCGCGGCTGTCGCAGCAGTTGGAAATCCTCGCCGACGCCGGCGAGCTGCGTTCCTGCCTGGTGCTGGCCGCCAACGCGCAGAGTTATTCGCTGGAGGCGGCGGTGGGCGCTTACCGCGAATTGAACCCGCACGCGTGCATCCTTACCAAGCTGGACGAGGCGCCACGCCTGGGCGGCGCGCTGTCGGTGCTGATCCGGCACCGGCTGCCGCTGGACTATGTCACCGACGGCCAGCGCGTACCCGAGGACATCGCCACCGCCGATACGCGCGAGCTGGTGTGCCGCGCCGCCCGCGCGGTCAAGACCAGCGCCAATCCCGATGACGACATGATGGCCGAGCGCTTCGGCCGGGCCGTGGCTGAGGTATGAATGGAGTGTTTGCGATGAATCAGGCTTCCGGGTTGACGCAGCTGCTGGCCGCGATGGTGGTGCCGCCCACGCCGACCCAGGCGTCCGCCGCGGGCCACCAGGCCGACGGCCTGCTCACGGCGGTGCCCACCACACGGCGGCATTGCCAGACCATCGCGGTCACTGGCGGCAAGGGCGGTGTCGGCAAGAGCACGCTGGCGGTGAACCTCGGTGCGGCTCTGGCCAGTGCCGGCCGCGAGGTGATGCTGCTGGACGCCGATACCGGCCTGGCCAACGTGGACGTGATGCTCGGGCTGTCCCCGATCCGCCACATTGGCCACCTGCTGGACGGCGAATGCTCGCTGGAGTCGCTGGTGATGCCTGCAGCCTGCGGCCTGCAGGTGGTGCCGGCCGGTTCCGGCGCGCGCCGGCTGGCGCAGCTGGACAGCAACCAGCTGGCGACGATCATCCGTGCCTTCGACGAACTGCCGCGTCCGCCGGAGTTCCTGTTGGTGGACACCGCGGCCGGCCTGTCCGACAGCGTGACGATGTTCGCCGCCGCGGTGGACGACGTGGTGCTGGTGGTGTGCGACGAGCCGGCCTCGCTCACCGACGCCTACGGGCTGGCCAAGGTGCTGAGCCGCGATTTCGGCGTGCGGCGGCTGCGCATGGTGGCCAACATGGTGCGCAACGAGGGCGAGGCGCGCCTGCTGCACCAGAAGCTCGCGCGGGTCAGCGACCGCTTTCTCGACCTGGTCATCGAGTTCTCGGGCTGGGTGCCGCACGACGAACGTCTGCGCCAGGCGATCCGTCGCCAGGCAGCCGTGGTAGAACTGTGGCCGTCGAGTCCGTCGGCCAGGGCACTCAAGAAACTGGCCGAGTCGGTCGATAAGTGGGTCGAGCCCGGTCGCGCGGGTCTCGATCGCATCTCCTTCTTCGGTGGCCGGGCGGTTCCGGCCGGGGGACCCCCGAGATGAGCGCGACTTCGGAATATCTACAATTTTCCCGCGGAAGTGCCGACGAACTGGTTCGTCGGCACGCGCCGTTGGTCCGGCGGATCGCCTACCACCTGATGGGGCGCCTGCCGGCCAGCGTCGACGTGGGCGACCTGATCCAGGCAGGAATGATCGGTTTGCTTGAAGCTGCGCGCCATTTTGCCAACGACAAGGGGGCCAGCTTCGAGACGTTCGCTGGCATCCGCATCCGTGGCGCCATGCTGGACGAGCTGCGCCGTGCCGACTGGACGCCGCGCTCGGTGCACCGCAAGACCCGCGAAGTGGCCGAGATGATCCGCCAGATCGAGGGCGAGACCGGCGCCGAGGCGGACGACGCCGAAGTCATCCGCCGGCTCGGCATCAGCGCGGAGGAATACCACCAGGTGCTCTCCGACGCGCTTTCCTCGCGCCTGCTCAGCCTCACCTCCTCCGACGACGGCGAGGAGCCCGGCGTGTACGACGTGGCCGACGAGAACAGCCTGTCGCCGGACGAGGGGATCGAGCACAGCGGCATGCGCGAAGCGCTGGTCCAGGCCATCGTCGAGCTGCCCGAGCGCGAGCAACTGGTGATGTCGCTGTATTACGAACAGGAGCTCAACCTCAAGGAGATCGGCGCCGTGCTCGGCGTCAGCGAGTCGCGGGTGTGCCAGATCCACGGCCAGGCCGTGATCCGGCTGCGCGGCAAGCTCTCCGGCTGGCGCACCTGAACCTCGAACCCGCATTCCCCACAGATCATCGTTACGCGGAGCAGTCGTTTGGACAAGAACATGAAAATCCTGGTGGTGGACGACTTTTCCACCATGCGGCGCATCGTCAGGAACCTGCTGGTGGAGCTTGGCTTCACCAACACCCTGATCCAGGAGGCCGACGACGGCAACAACGCGCTCACCATGCTGCGCGCCCAGCCGTTCGACCTGGTGGTCACCGACTGGAACATGCCGAACATGACCGGCATCGACCTGCTGCGCGCGATTCGTGCCGAGCCCTCGCTCAAGGGGCTGCCCGTGCTGATGGTCACGGCCGAGAACAACCGCGACCAGATCATCGCCGCCGCCCAGGCCGGCGTGAACGGCTACGTGGTCAAACCTTTCACCGCGGCCACCTTGCAGGAGAAGCTGACCAAGATCTTCGAGCGAATCGCCGCCAGCGGAGCCAAAGCATGAGTACCCTGATTCCCCTCGCGAGCGACGAGAGCCTGCCGTCCGAACTGCGCGACCTGCTGAACAGCCCGGAAGGTCCCGCCTTCGAGCACGCGCTGGACACCATGGTGCGCCAGCGCGAGCAACACCTGTTCCGTGCGCTGGGCCAGCTGGCCCGCGAACTGCACGACGCCGTGCGCCGCCTCGGCGGCGAGCTGGCGCAGGAAGGCGTGCCCGGCATCGTGGCCGATGCGCGCCAGCACCTGCAGGACGTGCTGGAAATGAGCGCGAACGCCGCCAACCGCAGCATCGACTTCGCCGAGCGCATACGGCCGCAGGCCGATGCGCTGGCGCAGCGCGCCGACGACGTGCTCAAGCGCGCGAGCGGCGACGAACTGGTCGCCGGCTTCGCCCGCGACGCCGGCGGTTTCGCCGAAACCTGCCGTACCGGCCTCGCCGACATGGTGGTGGCGCAGTCCTGGCAGGATCTCTCCGGCCAGCGCATCAAGAAGGTGTCCGCCTTCATCGGCACGGTCGAGACCTCATTGCTGGAACTGGTGCGTCTCACCGGCGCACTGGCTGGCGCCGAGGCCCCGGTCGACGTGGCCAAGGTCACCAGTCAGGAGGACGCCGACCGGCTGCTCAGCGAATTCGGTTTCTAAGGGGCTCCGGCGCAGTGAACGCGGATTTCGACAACGAGCTGCGCCAGGACTTCCTGGTCGAAGCGGGCGAGCTCGTCGAGCGCCTGGGTGAACAGCTGGTGGGACTGGAAGCGGCGCCGGGCGACGGCGAGCTGCTCAACGCCGTGTTCCGCGCCTTCCACACCGTGAAGGGCGGTGCCGGCTTCCTGGCGCTGGAGCCGATGGTGCAGCTGTGCCACAACGCCGAGGACCTGCTCAACCAGGCACGCAACGGCACCGTCACCCTCGATGCCAGCTACATGGATGCGCTGCTGCAGACGCTGGACCGGCTGGTCGAAATGATGGCCGCGCTGGCCGCCGGCGAGCCGCTGGCGATGCCGCCCCCCGAACTGCTCAAGGCGCTGTTGCCACGCGGCGGGGCCGCTCCCGTGCCAGCCCCTGCGCCCGCGCCGCTTCCGGTGGCGGCGCCGGCTGCCGACGCGGGCGGCGGCGCCATCGACGATAGCGAGTTCGAAGCGTTGCTCGACAGCCTCTACGGCACCGCTGCGCCGGGCACCATCGAGCCAGCTGCGGTACCGGTCGCCACGGCGCCCGCATCCGCCTCCGCCGGAACCATCGACGACGACGAATTCGAGGCGCTGCTGGACACGCTGCACGGCAAGGCCGGCCAGCCCGACACCACCGCGCCGCCACCTGCGCCGGTTGCTGCTCCTGCGCCGGCCGCGGCGCCCGCTCCGCGACCGGCCGCTGCGGCGCCCGCCGCCGAGACCACGGTGCGCGTGGACACTTCGCGGCTGGACCTGCTGGTCAACCACGCCGGCGAACTGGTGCTGGCGCGCAACCGCCTGCTCAGCCTCGCTGCGCGCCAGGGCAGTGAAGCACTGGCCGCTGCCGCCGGCGAGCTGGATCGCATCACTGACGAGTTGCAGGGCGCGGTGATGGGCATGCGCATGCAGCCGGTGGGGCGCCTGTTCCAGCGCTTCCCGCGCATCGTGCGCGACCTTGCCCGCCAGTTGGGCAAGGAGGTCGAGCTGGTGCTGGAAGGCGAGGGCACCGACCTCGACCGCAGCCTGGTCGAAGCACTGGCCGATCCGCTGATCCACCTTTTGCGCAACGC
Organism: Pseudomonadota bacterium; assembly: GCA_021805685.1. GTDB lineage: Bacteria > Pseudomonadota > Gammaproteobacteria > Xanthomonadales > Rhodanobacteraceae > Rhodanobacter_A. Next base: position 25,103 of record JAJZET010000213.1, on the reverse strand, counting down.
GCTGGACCACGGCGTGGAGCAGCCGGCCGACCGCGAGCGCGCCGGCAAGCCGCGCAAGGGTCGCGTGGTGCTGGCGGCCAGCCAGCGGGGTGAGCGCATCGTCATCACCGTGTCCGACGACGGCCGCGGCATGGACCCGGAGATCCTCAAGCGCAAGGCGGTGGAGAAGGGCGTGATCGACGCGGCGCAGGCCGCGCGGTTGTCCGAAACCGAGTGCTACGAGCTGATCTTCCGCCCCGGCTTCTCCACCGCCGCCACCGTGTCGGACATTTCCGGCCGCGGCGTGGGCATGGACGTGGTGAAGACCCGCATCACCGAGCTGGGCGGCACGCTCGCGGTGCATTCGCGCCTGGGCCACGGCAGCGAGCTGGAGCTGGCCGTGCCGCTGACGCTGGCGGTGGTGCGCGTGCTGATGGTGCGCGTGGGCAACCGCCTGCTGGCCTTGCCGCTGGGCAACGTCGAAGAGGTTTTCGAGCTGGACCCGGGCCAGGACAGCCTGCTGGACGGCCGCCTGGTGGCGCGCCACCGCGGCCGTGCGCTGCCGCTGGTGGACATGGTCGCCTGGGCCGGTGTGGCAGCGGAAACGACGCGTCACGTGGCCGTGCTGCACATCGGCCACCAGCGGCTGGGCAGCCTGGTACACGAGGTGCTCGGCCGCGAAGACGTCATCGTCAAGCCGCTCGGCCACCTGTTCGCCGGCGTGCCCGGTGTGGCCGGCGCCACCGTCACCGGCGACGGCCGGCTGGCGCTGGTGATGGACCTGGCCGGCCTGGCCGAACGTGCCGCGAAATCCGTCGTTCCCCTGGCACAGACCGGTTGAGAGCCTGCTCATGGATCTGATCAGCATCATCGGCACGGTACTGGCCTTCCTGGTGCTCATCATCGGCACCATCCTCAAGGGATCCACCGTCGACGCGCTGTGGAACGACGGCGCGTTCGTGATCGTGATTTTCGGCACCACCTCGGCGCTGTTGCTGCAGAACCACGGCGGCGTGCTCAAGCACGCCCTGAAGATGGTGAAGATGGTCTACCGGCCGCCGCAGCACCGCCCCGCCGACCTGATCAGCCGGGTGGTGGGCTGGAGCGAGATCTCGCGCCGGCAGGGCCTGCTGGGGCTGGAGCCGCAGATCGAAGCCGAGTCCGATCCGTTCATCAGCAAGGGCCTGCAGCTGCTGGTCGACGGTGGCGAACCGGAGGCGATCCGCAGCGTGATGGAGGTCGAGCTGGAAACCCGCGAGGCGATCGACCTGGCGGGCGCCAAGGTGTTCGAAAGCGCGGGCATCTTCTCGCCCACCATGGGCATTCTCGGCGCGGTGATGGGGCTGATGGCGGTGATGCAGAACCTGGCCGACCCCAGCAAGCTGGGCCACGGCATCGCCGCCGCCTTCGTGTCCACCATCTATGGTGTGGGCCTGGCCAACCTGTTCATGCTGCCGATGGCGGCGCGACTGAAAAGCATGGTCCACAAGCAGACCCGGATGCACGAGATCCTGATTGAGGGACTGGTGTCGATCGCCCAGGGCGACAATCCGCGCCAGATCGAGGCGCGCCTGCAGGGCTACGTGTCGTGAGCCGCAAGCACAAGCACGAAGAGCACCTGAACCACGAAGCCTGGGCCATCCCCTACGCGGACCTGATCACGCTGCTGCTGGCCTTCTTCGTGGTGATGTACGCCGTCTCGGTGGTCAATGCGGGCAAGTACAAGGTGCTCTCCGAATCGATGATCGAGGCATTCAACGGCTCCAGCCACGCCATTGCGCCGCTGCCGGCCACCAAGGTGAAGCCGCACAACATCGACCCGACCATCGCTTCGCCGGAAGGCAAGGCGGGTGCCGTGGCGGTGGTGTCCGTGCCGATCCCGCGTCACCCCGTCGCGCTGCAGGGCGGCGACGGGCGCAATATCGGCGCCGGTTCCGGCAAGGACACGCTCAAGCGCATCGAGTCCGAGGTGCGCAAGGCGCTGCAGCCGCTGATCGACAGCAAGCAGGTGATGGTGAGCAACAAGCAGCAGTGGCTGGAAATCGAGATACGCACCGACATCCTGTTCCCCAGCGGCGTGGCGCAGTTGTCCACCAAGGCGCAAGCCGTGTTGCACAACCTGGCGGACGTGCTCTCCCGTTTCAACAATCCGCTACGCATCGAGGGCTTCACCGACAACGTGCCGATCAGCACTCCGCAGTTCCCTTCGAACTGGGAGCTCTCTGCGGCGCGTGCGGCCAGCGTGGCGCGCCTGTTCATGGATGGCGGCATCGCCCAGGACCGGCTGGGCATCGTCGGCTGGGGCGAGACGCATCCGGTCGCCGACAACAGCACCGCGGCCGGCCGCAATGCCAATCGCCGCATCCTGGTGGTGGTGATGGGCGAAGGCTCGGCGCCGCAGCGTTCGCAGAGCGACGTCGGCCATATCGACCGCCAGGCCGGCATGGCCGCCGCTGCATCGGCAACCGCGCCGGCGGACAGCGTGCCGGCCGTGCAGGTGCTGCGCTCGACCTCGCCGGTGCCCGCGGATACCGCGCGCCGGCCACAGGCGACCGCCACCCAGACGCTGCCTACCGCCACAGTGACGCCGGCATCGGCTGCCTCGATGGGCGCCGTGCCTGGCGCCGAACCGCATGCCAAGGACGTTCAATGAACACACCTGCCCTGCAGCGCCATCCGGACGAGGATCGCCACTGGCTGACCTTCCGCATCGGCGCGCAACTGTATGCCGCGCGACTCTCCGATGTCAGCGAAGTGATCCGCGACGACGAACTCACCCCGGTGCCGGGGTCCGCTACCGACCTGCTCGGCGTGCGGCACCTGCGTGGCCACATCGTGCCGGTGATGGACGGGCGTCGCCGGCTCGGACTGCCTGCGCAGCCCGAGGCCGATCCGCTCGGCGTGCGCATCGTGCTGCTGTCGCATGCGGGGCAGGCGCTTGGGCTGAAGGTCGACGCGGTCGGCGAGTTGCTAGACAGCGAGGGCCTGGAAATCGCGCCGCCGCCGCCGGGCAGGCTGGAGCGTGACGACGATCCGGTCAGTGGCGTGTTGCCTTGGCGCGATGGCTTCGTGGTGTTGCTCGACGCGCGCCGCCTGTACCGCCTGAACGGAGACGGTGACCATGTGGCTTGAGCTGGGCATGCTCGCCCTGCTGCTGGTGGCAGTGGGCCAAAGCGTTTTGCTGGTGCTCATGTGGCGGCAGTCGCGCCGCCTGCAGCGGCGCGTCGATGCACTGTGGCAGAACGCGGCGGGTACCAGCACGGACGTGCCCACCTCGATGCTCGTGACCGCCTTGGGGCGCGTCGAACGCAAGCTCGGCCAGGTGGAGCGGCCGCTGCTGCCCGATCGTTCGTGGGAGCTGGCCAAGCAGCTGGCACGCGAGGGCGCCGATGCGGAGCAGCTGGTGGCGTGCTGCGGGTTGTCCAGCGACGAGGCGAAGCTGATCGTCGCCATGCGCGCGCCGACCTGAAGTCCTGCCGGCGCTGGCTTGAGCTACTGCTCCGAGGCAGCGTCGTAGACCGCGGCCAGCACCGAGGCGGCGGCGGCGTAGAGCAGCACCGGCACGTCGTCGCGCAGGCGCAGGGCGGCCAACAGGGCCGCGATCTGCGGGTTGGGGTGCAGCGGCAGGCCCATGGCCTGTGCACGTGCGCGCAGGGCCTCCAGCGATTCCGGCGGCAGGCTCGGCCGGGACTCCGTACTGCCAGCTTGGGAGACGCGCAGGCTGACCCGGCGCGGCGGCGGCGTGCCGGTGGGCGTGTTCATGCGGTGGCCTGCAACAGCACGGCGCTGTAGCGGTTGGGTGGCTCGGGCAGGCCGAGCTGGCAGGTCAGCTGGTCGAGCAGCAGGCCGCAGGCGGCCAGGCGCTGGCGCAGCGCGGTGAACTGGCGTTCCAGCAGGTGCACGGTATCGGGCTGGGCGGCCCAAAGGCGAACCGAGAGGCGCGGCTCGCGCAGCTGCAGCTCGCCCTGGACCGGGCCCAGCGCGGGCAGGTCGAGCGCGAAGCCCAGGTTCCAGCCGCGGCTGCCGTCGCCGTCGTCGACGGTGTACTCCAGCTGCACCTGCAATACGTCGTTGCCGCCCTCGCCGTGCATGGGGATCTCGATCATCCAGGCCGGCAGCGGGCCGGTGCCGGATTCCAGCTGCGCCACTTCGATGCGTGCCAGTGCGGCATGCACTTCGCCTTGCAGGCGGCCAAGCAGGGGCTTCACGTCCTCCGGCGCCAGCTCCGGCAGCAGTGCGCGCGGCTGCGCCTGCAGGCCGCGCTGCAGCAGCGGCGGCGCGGTTTCGCCGGCGTTCTGCGCGCCTCCCGGGGGCATCGGTGCGCCGCTGTCCAGCGCGGCGGCGAGGCGCAGCAATGCCGCCTTCCAGTCGTCCTGCAGGGCGGGCGGCGGCTGCCCCAGCGAGCGGGCCAGGGTGGATTCGAGGAACAGCCCACTGTGTGTGATGGCTTCGCGCAGGCCCTCGCCGCGGGTGATTTCCGCCGGACTGCGCAGGGCCTGTTCCAGCGAGGCGAGCGCGCTGCGCAGGTCCGGCGGCAGCTGGCGCAGCATCGGGCGCTGCGCCAGCGCGTCGAGCGTGGCCAGCAACGGCGCGTAGCCGTTTTGCTGCGGCAGGCTCTCGCGCAGGGCGCGCTGCAGGGCGGCATCGGCCGGCGGCGTGAGCATTTCCAGCTGGGGTTGGGCGCCCAGGCTGAGCACGCGGACCTGGAATTGCGCGGGGAGCTGCGCGCTGACCACGTCCGCCTCCACCGTCAGGCTGCCGATCTGCAGTATCTGCAGCCCCTGCGGGCTCACCCCAAGCGGTCGCGCGGACAGCACGGTGCCGATGCGCCAGCTTGGCGCCGCCGTGCCGGCGGCGGCGCCTGCCCAGGTCAGGGCGGCGAGGCTGGTCGGCTGGATGATCAAACTGGGACCTGCATGGGGGTATGGGCCTGAACCGGCTAATCGGGTAGGGCATCGGCGGCGTCTGCACGAACTTTAGAGCCTAAAGCGACTAGGGTGCCGGCCGATAAGCCTGCAGTCAGCGCCAGGTGGCGCGCATGGGGTGACGGCATGGCCGGCAAGCGGGCGGCAAAACACGACGAAGGACAGGCGGCAGGCGAGGTGGCGACCGTGGTGTTGCCGGCGGACTGCCGCATCGCCGCGCAGGCGGCCCTGCAGGCGGAATTGGCGCAGGCGCTGCAAGGCGGCGCGATCGAACTCGATGGCAGCCAGGTGGAGCGCGTGGATACCGCCGCGCTGCAGTTGCTGGTGCTGTTGCGCCGGGCGCTGGACGGTTGCAGCGGCACGTTGGCCTGGCGCGGCAGCAGCGCCGCCCTGAACGATGCAGCCGGCCTGCTCGGCCTGGCACGGATTCTGGAACTGCCGGCCGTCGGGCCGGCCTAACTGAGGTAGCAGCATGGCAAAGATCCTGGCGGTAGACGATTCGACCTCGATGCGCGGCATGGTGGCCTTCACCCTGCGCGGCGCAGGCCACGAAGTGACCGAGGCCGAAAACGGCCAATTGGCGCTGGACGCGGCGAGCGCCAGTGCGTTCGACCTGGTGCTTGCCGACGTCAACATGCCGGTGATGGACGGCATCAGCATGGTGCGCGCGTTGCGCGCCAGGCCGGAGTACCAGGGCGTGCCGATCCTGATGCTCACCACCGAGTCGAACACCGAGAAGAAAATGGAAGGCAAGGCCGCCGGCGCCACCGGCTGGCTGGTCAAGCCGTTCGATCCCGAGCAGTTGCTGGCGACCGTCAAGCGCGTGCTGGGCTGAGGGAACACGTCCATGGCCGCGGTCGACCTGACTCAGTTCCACAAGACCTTCTTCGAGGAAAGCCTGGAAGGCCTCGACGCCATGGAGGCCGCGCTGCTGGCGCTGGACTCGGGTTCGACCGACCACGAGCTGGTGCACACCATTTTCCGCGCGGCGCATTCCATCAAGGGCGGCGCGGCGACGTTCGGCTTTGCCGACGTGGCCGCGTTCACCCACGTGGCCGAGTCGCTGCTGGAGGAGGTGCGCAGCGAGCGCCGGGTGGTGGACGCCGCCCTGACCGACCTGCTGCTGCGATCGGTCGACTGCATGCGCGCGATGCTCGACCGCACCGCGCAAGGCCTGCCTGCCGCCGATGCCACCAGCGAGTCGCTGCGCGTCGAACTGGCGCAATTGGTCGAAGGCGAAGTCGCCGCGGTGGCCGTGGCGAGCAAACCCAAGTCAGCGGCGGTGGCGGGCTGGGACATCCGTTTCGTCGCGATGCCGCACCTGCTGCAGACCGGCAACGAGCCGCTGCGCCTGTTCCGCGAACTGCAGCAGCTCGGCCGGCTGGAGGTGCTGCGCGCCTTCATCACCGATGCCGCGCCCGCGGAGTTCGCCGCGATCGATCCCGGCCAGTGCTACCTGGGCTGGGAGCTGCGCCTGCACGGAGCGGTGGCGCGTGCCGATCTCGACGCCGTATTCGAATGGCTGGACGGCGACTGCGAGCTCGCCATCACAGCGCTGGCCGCGCCGCAAGAGGCCGCCGCGCCGGCTCCCGTGCCTGCCGCGGCCGCTCCCGCCGTTGCCGCATCAACGGCCGTGCCAGCTGCGGCGCCGGCTGGTGCGCGCGAGGGATCGGCCTCCGGTCCTGCCGATGGCGGTTCGATCCGCGTCGGCATCGACAAGGTCGATGCGCTGATCGACATGATGGGCGAGCTGGTCATCACCCAATCCATGCTCAACGACATCGGCACCAATTTCGACGTGTCGCAGCTGGAGCGCCTGCGCGAAGGGCTGGCGCAGCTCGAGCGCAACACGCGCGAGCTGCAGGACAGCGTGATGCGCATACGCATGCTGCCGATCGGTTCGGTGTTCAACCGTTTCCCGCGCCTGGTGCGCGACCTCGAGCGCAAGCTGGGCAAACAGGTCAGGCTGGAGCTGCAGGGCGAGCAGACCGAGCTGGACAAGACCGTGCTCGAGAAGATCGGCGACCCGATGGTGCACCTGGTGCGCAACGCGATCGACCACGGCCTGGAGGTGCCGGAACAGCGCCGCGCCGCGGGCAAGCCGGAGACCGGCACGCTCACCCTGGACGCCCACCACGAAGGCGGCAACATCGTGGTACGCATCAGCGACGACGGCGCCGGCCTCAACCGCGAGCGCATCCTGGCCAAGGCCGTCGAGCGTGGCCTGGTTCCGGCCGGCCAGCAGCTCAGCGATGACGAGGTGGCCGAGCTGATATTCCAGCCCGGCTTCTCCACCGCGGCAGTCGCCACCGACCTTTCCGGCCGCGGCGTGGGCATGGACGTCGTGCGCCGCAACGTGCGCGACCTCGGCGGCACCGTGGGCGTGAAGAGCGTGGCCGGTAAGGGCAGCGTGTTCACCATCGCGTTGCCGTTGACGCTGGCGATCATCGATGGCCTGGTCACCGCGGTGGGCGAGGAGCGCTACATCGTGCCGTTGATCTCCATCGTGGAGTCGCTGCGCCTCGGCGCCGATACGGTGCGCAGGATTGCCGGTGGCGGCGAGGTGTTCCAGTTCCGTGGCGAATACCTGCCGATCATCCGCCTGCACCGCGCCTTCGGCTGCACGGATGCGATCGCCGAGATCGAGCGCGGCATCGTGGTGGTGGTCGAGGACGAGGGTCAGCGCGTGGGCTTGCTGGTGGACGAACTACTCGGCCAGCAGCAGGCGGTGATCAAGTCGCTGGAGAAGCATTACGAGCGGGTGCAGGGCGTATCCGGTGCCACCATCGTCAGCGACGGCTCGGTGGCGTTGATCGTCGACGTGGGCGGCGTGGTGCGGTTGGGGCGGCGCGTCAAGGCAGCCTGACGCAAGCGACTCGACCGGCACCCGAAAGGGGGCGTGATGTCGTTCAAAAAGTGGTCGTTCCAGCGCATGAGTCTCAATGCCCGCGTCGGCGTGGTGATCGCGGTGGTGCTGGTCGGTCTGGTTGCCCTCACCGTGATGAGCGCATGGCACAGCCGGGCGATGCAGATGGCGGATCTGCAACACCGGCTGCGGAACCAGATCGAGAGCGCGGCGTCCATCGCGCAGGGTTTCCATGAGCGGGCGGAGAAGGGCGAGTTCAGCGAGGCCGAGGCGCAGAAGCGGGCGTTGGCGCAGATCCACGACATGCGTTGGGACAACGGTAGCGGCTACGTCTTCGTTTTCGGCACCGACCTGATCATGCGCATGCATCCGTTATGGCCTGCCTGGACCGGCAAGGACATGAGCGCCGAAACCGACGCCAACGGCCTGCCGCACTACCGGCTGATGTCCGAAGGCGACGTGAAGGACGGTCATGCCCTGATCCGCTACGCGCAGAAAATGCCCAACGGCGGCGTCAAGGACAAGATCACCTATGCGCAGCTGTTCAAACCGTGGAACCTCAACTTGGCTGCCGGTGCCTACTTTGACGACATCGACGCGAAGTTTCGCCATGAGTTGGAGGTGCAGCTGGGCTGGGCGGGCCTGCTTGCCTTGCTGGTGATCGGCGTGGTGTGGCTGTCGATGAGCAGCATTCGCCGGAGCATCGGTGGCGAGCCGGCGTTGGCGGTGATGCTGACCGGGCGCATGGCGGACGGCGACCTGGCGCTGGGTGGCGTCGAGAAGCTGTCGCCGCCGCCGGGCAGCATGATGCACGCGATGCAGCGGCTGCACCTGAAGCTGGTGGAAGTAATCGGTCAGGTGCAGCGTGGCTCGCAGGTGGTGAGCGGCGCGGCACAGGAGATCGCGCGCGGCAACGACGACCTGAGCCAGCGCACGCAGGAACAGGCGTCCAGCCTGGAAGAGACCGCGGCGTCGATGGAGCAGATGACCTCGACGGTGAAGCAGAACGCGGAGAACGCGAGCCACGCCAACCAGCTGGCGAGCGGCGCGCGGGCGCAGGCGGAACAGGGCGGGACGGTAGCGGCGCAAGCGGTGTCGGCGATGGGCGAGATCACGGCGTCGAGCCGGCGGATCGCGGACATCGTGGGGCTGATCGACGAGATCGCGTTCCAGACCAACCTGCTGTCGCTGAACGCGGCGGTGGAGGCGGCGCGCGCAGGCGAACAGGGTCGGGGCTTCGCGGTGGTGGCGAGCGAGGTGCGCAACCTGTCGCAGCGCAGCGCGTCGGCGGCGAAGGAGATCAAGGCGCTGATCGGCGAGAGCGTGGAGCGGGTGGAGACGGGCAGCGTGCTGGTGGAGCAGACCGGCAGGGCGCTGGCGGAGATCGTGGACAGCGTGCGGAAGGTGACCGACATCGTGGCGGAGATCGCGGCGGCGAGCGCGGAGCAGTCGACGGGGATCGACCAGGTGAACCGGGCGGTGATGCAGATGGACGAGGTGACGCAGCAGAACGCGGCGCTGGTGGAGCAGGCGTCGGCGGCGGCGCAGGCGATGCAGGAACAGGCGGCGGAGCTGCGCAACCAGACGGCGTTCTTCCGGCTGGACGGTGGCGAGGCGACGCCGGTGGAGACGCAGGCGATCCAGCCGGTGCCGGTGGCGCGCCAGGCCAGGGCGACGCCGTCGCCATCGCGCGAACTGGCGCGCCCGGCCAAGCCGACCTACAGCGCCACGGCCGCTCCCACGGACGGCGGCTGGACCGAATTCTGACGAGCCCGGACGAGGGGACGGAGCATGCAAGCGACCCTGCGCCCCATGAGCGGGCGGCCGCGGCACGTGCGCGCTGCAATGATCGGTGCGCTGTTCCTTCTGGCCGCCAGCGCGACCCAGGCTGGCGACTTCCGTTTCGGCGGCAAGGTGTTTGCCGACATCAGCAGCCTGCAGCAGAACAATGACAGGACCGGCGCCAGCCATCGTGCGTGGGACGGCGACCTCAAGCGCCTGTACCTGGATACGGACTATGCCTTCGACCCCGCCTGGTCGGTGCACCTCACCACCGACGTCAACTGGCTGCGCGGGCAAGCGCACAGCACCGACGTGTGGGTGAAACACTTCTACCTGCAGCGCCGGTTCGCCCCTGGCACCACCCTGCGCATCGGCGCCAGCGACATGCCCATGCTGGCGCTGACCAGCCGGTGGTACGGCTACCGCTACATCGACGCCATCGGCACCACGCTGGCCAAGATCGACACGGCGTCGGACTGGGGCGTACATCTGGCCGGCCGGCCGTCGCGGGCGTTCGACTTCGCCGTGTCCGTGGTCACCGGTGGCGGCTACAAGCAGCCGCATACCGGCGAGCGCGCCGACGTGGAAGCGCTGGTCGCGTGGCATCCCGATCCGCGCGCCGTGGTCGCGCTGGGCGGCTACGACGGCCGGCTGGGTGACGAAAGCGACGCCACGCATACCTTGCAGCACACCGCCCGCCGCATCGACCTGCTGGCGGCCTGGGCGGACCGGGCCTGGCGGTTCGGCGTGCGCTACAGCTACGGCAGCAACTGGGCCAACCTGTACACCGTGCCCGGCGATCGCGTGCGCAGCATCTCGACCTGGGCCAGCCGGCAGCTCACGCCGCAATGGAGCGTGTTCGCGCGCTGCGACTACACCTGGCCGAGCCGCCTGCAGGACCCTTCGCGCAGGGGGCGCTATGCCGACACCGGCGTCGAATGGAGGCCTCAGAAGGGGTTGCGGCTGGCCCTGGTAGGCAAGCACACCGCGGCATGGCGGCAGGGCGTGCCCCTGGCGACCACCAACGAGCTGGGCGTATGGAGCGAGTTGAGGTTCTGATTCAAGTGTTCGCCGGCCCGGCCGATAGCGCCTGTAACGGGCGTACCGACACGATCCTCACGAGGTAGGCGATCCATGCACGAAAACACTGCGGACACGGCGCCCGCCGTGCAGCAACTGACCTTCAGCCTGGCGGGCGAGGAGTACGGCGTCGACATCCTGTCGGTACGCGAGATCCGCGGATGGACGCGCGTGACACGTATCCCCCAGGCACCGGAGCACCTGCTCGGCGTGCTCAACCTGCGCGGCGCCATCGTGCCGGTGATGGACCTGCGGCTGCGCTTCGGGCTGGAGCGTGAAGACTATGGCGACGCCACCGTGATGATCGTGGTGGCCGTGGCCGATCGCCTGTTCGGCATCGTGGTGGACTCGGTGTCCGACGTGGTCGATATCGACCCGGCGGCGATCAAGCCGGTGCCCGACATGGGCGCCATCGTCGATACCCGCTACCTGAAAGGCCTGGCCACCCACGTCGAGCGCATGGTGATGCTGCTGGACGTGGAAAAGCTGATGCGTCCCGAAGATGTCGATGCGCTGGGCACCGCGTTGCCCGAAGTCCGCAACGTCGAAGTTTCCGCTTGATCCTGGAATCCTGATGAACATCAAGAAATTCATTGCAAGCTTCCGCCTCTCCAAGCTGACTGCCCTCTCCGTGAAAGCACGCCTGATCGGCATGATCGGCCTGATGACGATCATGCTGGTGGTGGGCGCGGCGGTGGGCCTGGGCGTGATGTCCTGGCAAAACTCTAGCATGCAGAAAAGCTACGAGAACGGCATGGTGCCGGTGCAACTGATGTCCGAGCTGCACAGTCGCTCGCTGATGAACTTCATCGTGCTCAGTGAGGCGGCGGCCGTGATCAAGAAGCCGGACGAGGTGAAGCAGAAGCTCGCCGAGTTCCAGAAGAACCAGGCAGAAATCCCGCCGTTGCTGAAGCAGCTCGATGCGATCAAGTTCACCCCGAGGGTCGAGAAGCAGTACAAGGCGCTGGACGCCACCAACAAGGATTACGTCAACAGCCTGAAGGATGTCACCGACGCCCTGAATCAGTCCGACGACGGCTCGCACGACCTGCTGGAAATGGAGGTCCGCCCGGCGCTGATGCTGCGCATGGACACGCTCGACAAGCTGATCAAGGTGCAAGGCGACGAGGTCAAGCAGGCGTATGTCGAGCAGCTGAAGCGCTACAACCAGGTGCGCGTGCTGGTGCTGGCCGGCATGGGCATCGGCCTGCTCATCGTGCTGGTGACGGCGACCCTGCTGGTGCGCTCGCTGACCAGCACGCTGAAGCGGCTGATGACGGTGGCGCATGCGATCGCCGAAGGCCACCTGGGCCACGACATCAAGGTCGATCGGCATGACGAGCTGGGCAACCTGCTCGAGGCCTTCCGTACCATGGACGAACGCCTGAGCGGCATCGTGGATGAAGTGCGCCAGGGTTCCGAGGCGGTCAACAGCGCGGCGCAGGAGATCGCCCGCGGCAACGACGATCTCAGCCAGCGCACGCAGGAGCAGGCTTCCAGCCTGGAAGAGACCGCCTCGTCGATGGAGGAGATGACCTCCACGGTGAAGCAGAACGCGGAGAACGCGAGCCACGCCAACCAGCTGGCCAGCGGCGCGCGGGCGCAGGCGGAGCAGGGCGGCGAGGTGGCCGCCAAGGCGGTCGCCGCGATGGCCGAGATCGACGCCTCCAGCCGCAAGATCGGCGAGATCGTGGGGTTGATCCAGGACATCGCCTTCCAGACCAACCTGCTCGCGCTGAACGCGGCGGTGGAAGCGGCGCGCGCCGGCGAGCAGGGCCGCGGCTTCGCCGTGGTGGCCAGCGAAGTGCGCAACCTGGCACAGCGCAGCGCCGGCGCGGCGAAGGAAATCAAGGGCCTGATCGCCGAGAGCGCGGACAAGGTGCGCAGCGGCTCGGAGCTGGTCAACCAGTCCGGCAAGGCGCTGGCCGACATCGTCGAGAGCGTGAAGAAGGTCACCGACATCGTGGCGGAGATCGCCGCGGCCAGCAACGAGCAGTCCGCCGGCATCGACCAGGTCAACAACGCCGTGATGCAGATGGACGAGATGACCCAGCAGAACGCGGCACTGGTCGAGCAGGCCTCGGCCGCGGCCCGCGCCATGCAGGAGCAGGCATCCGACCTCACCGCGCAGGTGGGCTTCTTCCGCGTTGGCAACAAGGCCGCCGCGGCCAAGGGCGGCAACAGCGCAGCGCCGGCACGTGGCGCCAAGGAAGTGGCCAAGGCCACCGAGGCGGTGTTCGCCGCCGTGCGCAAGGCGCCGCCGCAGCGCGCCATCGCCGCCGAGTCGGACACCGGCGTCTGGAAGGAGTTCTGAGCATGCGTGCCGTCGCCGGTACCAGCCGCGGTGAGGCCGCGTCGGCGGCCGACGACGGCGGCCTGCTCGGCGACGCCGAATTCCGCTTCATGCGCGATTTCGTGTACCAGCACCTCGGCATTTCGCTGGGCGAGCACAAGCGCCAGCTGGTGCAGGGACGGCTGGCGCGGCGCCTGCGCGCACTGCGCCTGCCCGACTACGCGGCCTATTGCGAGCTGCTGCGCAGCGAGCCGGATGCCGAGCTGGGCGAGCTGGCCAGCGTCATCAGCACCAATGTCACCTCGTTCTTCCGCGAGCCGCACCATTACGAGCTGCTCGAGAACGAGTTGCTGCCGGCGTGGCTGAAGCACAAGCGCCGCGACGGCGACCGGCTGCGCATCTGGTCGGCCGGCTGTTCCACCGGCGAAGAACCCTATGCGCTGGCGATGGTGCTGGCCGAGGCGCTGGAGAAACACGGCGCCAGTGGCATCGACGCCAGGATCCTCGCCACCGACCTGTCGCCGCAGGCACTGGAAGCGGCCAGCAACGGCGTCTACGCGCTGGACAAGCTCGGCGGCATCAGCGAGGAGCGGCGTCGGCGCTGGATGAGGCGCGGCTCCGGCCAGTACGAGGGCTATGCCTGCGTGCATCCGCGCCTGCGCGAGCTGGTAACCGTGAAGCCGCTGAACCTGCTGCACGACTGGCCGATGCGCGGGCCGTTTGACGCGATCTTCTGCCGCAACGTGGTGATCTACTTCGACCAGCCCACCAAGCAGAAGCTGTTCAGCCGCTATGCCGCGCTGCTGCCGGCGGGCGGGCACCTGTTCCTCGGCCACTCCGAATCGCTGCACGGCATCAGCGACGACTTCGACCTGATCGGCCGTACCGTCTACAGGAAGCGCGGATGATGGACGCGCGCCGTTCGGAACGCCGGGCCATACCCACCCTGCCGGAGGCCATGCCGGGCTTCGAGCACCTGCGCCGCTACTGGGATCCGGTGCAGGGCTGCATGAACGTCAAGGTGCTGCCGGGCGAGTTCTACGTGGGCGCGCAGGAGGAGCTGGTGAGCACCGTGCTCGGTTCCTGCGTCTCCGCCTGCATCCACGACCCGGTGCGCGGCATCGGCGGGATGAACCACTTCATGCTTCCCGAACCCCGCGGTGCCGGCGACAACTGGTCGTCTACCGTGGGGCGTGCCGCGCGCTACGGTTCCGACGCGATGGAGCACCTCATCAATGCCTTGCTCAAGGCCGGTGCGCAGCGCTCGGATTTCACCGTGAAGCTGTTCGGCGGCGGCCGCGTGCTGGCGCAGATGAGCGACGTCGGCCAGCGCAACATCGAATTCGTGCGCCGCTACATCGCCACCGAGAAACTGCGCGTGGTGGCGGAAGATCTCGGCGACGTCTATCCGCGCCAGGTGCAGTTCTTCCCGCAGAGCGGCAAGGCGCGGGTGCGCCTCTTACGCCGTACCGACGACGTGAAGCTGGTGGACAACGAGCGCACGTACCTCAAGCAGTTGGCGAACGATCCGATAAAGGGTGAGGTCGAGCTGTTCTGACGCTGTTGCGTCCGGCGGCGGCCCGCGTTTGGGCCGTCGCCGGCCTCGGCCCCGCATAGCCCAAGGTGAGCAATGGAAAAAGTGCGCGTACTGGTAGTCGACGATTCCGCATTGGTGCGCAAGCTGATGTCGACGATGCTCGCCTGCGACCCGGAGATCGAAGTGGTGGGCACGGCGCCCGATCCGCTGATTGCCCGCGACAAGATCAAGCAGCTGGATCCCGACGTGCTCACCCTGGACGTCGAGATGCCACGCATGGACGGCCTCACGTTCCTCGAAAACCTGATGCGGCTGCGGCCGATGCCGGTGGTGATGGTGTCGACCCTCACCACCGCCGGCGCGGACATCACGCTGCGCGCGCTGGAATTGGGGGCGGTGGATTTCTATGCCAAGCCGAACACCGACCTGGCCGCCAGCTTCGGCGATGCCGCGCAGGAGCTCTGCGCCAAGGTCAAGCACGCCGCCAAGGCCCGGCCGCAGGCGCGGACCACGGTGCGCAAGCTGGACGTGGCGCCGCGCCTCTCGGCCGATGCGGTGCTGCCGCGCACGCAGGTGGCTGGCAGCCGCGGCGGCAGCCCGATCATCGCCATCGGTGCCTCCACCGGCGGTACCGAGGCGGTGCGCGTGGTGCTGGAGATGATGCCGCCGGACGCGCCGCCGATCCTGGTGACGCAACACATCCCCGCCGCCTTCAGCGGGCCGTTCGCTGCGCGCATGGACCGCTGCTCGGCCATGCGCGTGTGCGAGGCGCAGGACGGCCAGCCGATCCAGCAGGGCTCCGCCTACATCGCGCCCGGCAGCCATCACCTGCTGGCCATGTGGGACGGCGCCAGGTACGTGTGCCGCCTGCACGACGGTCCGCCGGTGAACCGCCACAAGCCCAGCGTGGACGTACTGTTCCGCTCCATGGCGGCCAGCGTGGGCAAGGCCACCGTGGCCGCCCTGCTCACCGGCATGGGCGACGACGGCGCGCGCGGCCTGCTCGAACTGCGCCAGGCCGGCGCCGCCACCCTGGTGCAGGACGAGGCCAGCTCGGTGGTGTGGGGCATGCCGGGTGCCGCGTGGAAGCTCGGCGCCGCTGCGGAAATGCTCCCGATCGACCAGATTGCAGCCCGCCTGCTCGCGCTGGCGCACCACGTCCATCTTGGCTCCACTGCCAGCGCCAAAGGCGCCTGACCCGGATCAAGGATCATGTCATTCGTTCCCGCCACCATTTTCCGAAACCCGCTGGCCGGCTGGATCGCCAGCGCGGTCGCCCTGTTGCTCACCCTGATCTGGCATCCGGCCTGGCTGGCGCCGCTGGTGGTGCTGGCGCTTACTGCGGCCTGGTTCGTCGCGACGCGCGCCCAGGCACCGGCCGAGGCTGCCGCACCGGCTGCCGCCGCGGTACCGGCGGGTGCCGGTCCGGTGCGTGAAGCGCTGGAAGACGTGCGTACGGCTTTGGTGGACGAGCTCGGCCACGCCACCCGCGAGCTGCACCAGTGCCTGGACCTGCTGCGCGACGCGGTGTCCGAACTTGGCGGCGGCTTCGACGGCCTGTCCAGCAAGACCGCGCTGCAGCAGTCGCTGCTCAAGCAGATCATCGACGTGCAGGACGGCGGCGTATCGGTACAGGATTTCGCCGCGCGCACCGGCGACCTGCTGGAACATTTCGTGGGCATGATCGTACAGATGTCGCGCGAGAGCCTGCGCATCGTCTACCGCATCGACGGCATGGCGAAGGAAATGGACGCGGTGTTCGGCCTGCTCAAGAACGTCAGCACGATCGCCGAGGAAACCAACCTGCTGGCCCTGAATGCCGCCATCGAAGCGGCGCGCGCCGGCGAGTCCGGCCGTGGCTTCGCCGTGGTGGCCGGCGAGATTCGCAACCTGGCCAGCAACTCGAACCAGCTCAACGAGCGCATCGGCGGCCACGTCGAGCGCGCCCGCACCGCGATGGAGCACCTGCGCGGCCTGATCGGCACGATGGCCTCGCAGGATCTCAACGTGGCGCTGTCGGCCAAGGGCGGCATCGACGCGATGACGGCGCACGTCACCGAGAGTGACGCGCGCACCAGCAAGGTGGCCGATCAGGTGGTCGAGATCAGCCGTGGCCTCACCAGCGACGTGTCCACCACGGTGCGTTCGCTGCAGTTCGAGGACATCCTGCGCCAGCTGATCGGGCAGACCCGCGAGCGCCTGGTCGAGCTGCAGGAGGTCACCAGCGAGTGCACCCGCGACATCGAGGAACTGGCCTGCGCCACGCTGGAAGCCGAGGCGCTGGAGGAGCGCGCGCAGAACGTGCGCAACCGGTTGGCGATCCAGCGCGAGAAGGCGCGCCTGCGTTCCCGCGGTCCTGCGCTGCAGAACTCGATGGACGCCGGCGAAATCGAACTTTTCTGACCATGCGGGCCGGGAGGCGTTGCAGCGTTCTCCCGCCCGGTCCGAGTCCGGTGCGTGCCCGGGCTTGGCTGCGGCAAACCAGGCGCGCCGTGTCCGATTTGCGGGCGACCCGCCCATCGCGGATCGCCGTTCTGAACCAGGAAATGCCCCGATGAGTCTCATTGTCCACCACGACGCCGAGCTCGACTGCCTCACCCTGCAGCTGGGCGAGCGCTTCGACTTCAGCATCCATCGCGATTTCCACGACGCCTGCCTGGGCGAGGGTCGGCGTGCACGCAGCTACGTGGTCGACCTCGGCGAGGTCACCGGCATGGACAGTTCCGCGCTGGGCATGCTGCTGCTGCTGCGCGAGCACGCCGGCGCCGACCGCGCCGACATCCGCATCGTCAACGCGTCGGGCGAGCTGCGCAGCACGTTGCGCGTGGCCGGCTTCGACAAGCTGTTCGTGCTGCACTGAGCCGGCAGGGCAAGACCGCGCCACGCCGTGGAGACTAAAGTTTTCCGCACGGCAACCGAATACGTGGACATCACGCTTTTCACCGTCCACCGGAGCCTTGCATGAAAGCTTTTGTCGTTGCCGCCGTCCTGCTGCTGGCCCCGCTGGCCGCCCATGCTGCCTGTTCGGCCACCGACTTCGCGATCAAGGACTTCAAGCCGGTCATCGGCGCCGGTGGACGCATGATCCTGCGCGGCGAACTGGTCAACAACTGCGCCGCCGCGGCGGCCGCGCAGGTCCACATCGACGTCAAGGACGCTTCGGGCAAGGTGCTGCAGAGCCGGCAGGCATGGCCGGCAGGCACCTCCAACATCCCCGCAGGCGGCACGGTGACCTTCGACCTGGGGCGCATGTTCCATCCCACCCCGGACGCGAACAGCTTCACCGCCAGCGTGGGTGACGTACGTACCTGGTAAGCCGGTCATCCCCGGGTTGAGCAGGCGGCGGCGCGGCGGAAACGCCGCGCCGCCGTCTTGTTAATCTTCGTGCATTGCCCGCGCACGAGGTGACCCTTGGCCAAGCGATACATCCTGACCCTGGATCAGGGCACCACCAGCACGCGGGCGATGCTGGTCGACGCGGACGGTTGCGTGGCGGGCATCGCGCAGCGCGAGTTCACGCAGATCTATCCGCAGCCAGGCTGGGTGGAACACGACCCGCGCGAGATCCTCGCCAGCGTGCAGGCGACGGTGGCCGAACTGCTCACGCGCGCGCAGGTCGAGCTGCGTGACCTGGCCGGCATCGGCATCGCCAACCAGCGCGAAACCACGGTGGTGTGGGACCGCCGCAGCGGCCAGCCGATCCACAACGCCATCGTCTGGCAATCGCGGCAAAGCGTGGCCGTGTGCGAGCGACTGCAGGCGGATGGATGCACGCCGACGGTGCGCGCGAAGACCGGCCTGCTGATCGACGCGTACTTCTCTGCCAGCAAGATCCGCTGGATCCTCGACCACGTCGACGGCGCGCAGGCACGCGCCGAGCGTGGCGAGCTGCTGTTCGGCACGATGGAGAGCTGGCTGGTATGGAACCTGACCGGCGGGCGCCTGCACGTCACCGATGCCAGCAACGCCGCGCGCACCTTGCTGTACGACATCCATCGATGCGCCTGGGACGACGAGCTGCTGTACCTGTTTGGCGTGCCGCGCGCGATGCTGCCGCGGGTCTGTCCGTGCAGCGGGTATGTCGGCGACACCGACCCGGCGCGCTTCTTCGGCGCCGCGGTGCCGATCGGCGGCCTCGCCGGCGACCAGCAGGCCGCGCTGTTCGGCCAGGCCTGCTTCGAGGCGGGCATGGCGAAGAACACCTACGGCACCGGCTGTTTCATGCTGATGCACACCGGCGGACAGGCGGTGCCCTCGCGCCACGGCTTGCTGACCACGATCGCGTGGGAGATCGACGGCAAGGTCGAGTACGCGCTGGAGGGCAGCATTTTCGCCGCCGGCGCGGTGGTGCAGTGGCTGCGCGACGGTCTGCGCATGCTCGAACGCGCCGCCGATTCGCAGGCGCTGGCCGAGGGCGTGGCGTCCAGCGAGGGCGTCTACCTGGTGCCGGCCTTCGTCGGGCTAGGCGCGCCGTACTGGCGCAGCGAAGTGCGTGGCGCGATGTTCGGCCTTACCCGCGGCACGCGCCGCGAGCACCTGGTGCGCGCCGCGCTGGAATCCATGGCCTACCAGTCGCGCGACGTGCTGGCGGCGATGGAGGCGGACGCGGGCATTCCGCTGAAGGAACTGCGCTGCGACGGCGGCGCGATCGCCAACGACTTCGTCGCGCAGTTCCAGAGCGACCTGCTGGACGTGCCGTTGCTGCGCCCGCGGGTGCAGGAAACCACGGCGCTGGGCGCGGCCTACCTGGCCGGGCTGGCGCTGGGGTTCTGGGAAAGCCGCGGGCAGCTCGCGCGGCTGTGGCAGGTGGAACGCCGCTTCCAGCCCTGCATGCCGGCGCCGGAGCGCGAGCGGCGCTACCGCGGTTGGCAGGCGGCGGTGCAGGCCGCCTGCGCGTTCACGCCGGATTGAAGGCGGCGTACACGCCGGGTCGGGACCGGTGACGCAGGAGCATGCGCTCCTGCGGGTCAGTCCAGCGCGTAGCCGAACTGCTGGTTGAATGCGGTGGCGAACTGCGCGTAGTCGAAGCGCTGGTTCTGCGTGCCCGGATGTTCGACCTTGAGCGCGCCCATCAGCGACGCCATGCGGCCCACCGTAGGCCAGTCCTTGCCGCGCATGATGCCGAAGATCAGGCCGGCGCGGTAGGCGTCGCCGCAGCCGGTGGGATCGACGACCCGGCGCTCCTGCGCCGGCGGGATCTCGTGGATGGTTCCGTCGGCATGGATCAGCGAGCCGCGCGGCCCCAGCGTGACCACGTAGGCCTTCACGCGGCTGGCGATTTCCAGGGCGCTCCAGCCGGTGCGCGTCTGCAGCAGCTGCGACTCGTAGTCGTTGACGATCACGTAGGTCGCCTTTTCGATCATCGCGCGGAACTCGTCGCCGCTGAACAGCGGCATCGCCTGGCCCGGGTCGAAGATGAACGGCACGCCGCGGGCGGCGAATTCGTCCACGTGCTGCAGCATCGCCTCGCGGCCGTCGGGGGCGACGATGGCGAAGTCGATGTCCGGGATCTCGCGCACGTGGTTGTCGTGCGCGCTGGACATCGCGCCGGGATGGAAGGCGGTGATCTGGTTGTTGTCCAGGTCGGTGGTGATGAAGCACTGCGGGGTGAACTGGTCGTCGAACACGCGCACGCGGTCGAGCGGGATGCCGCACTTTTCCATGTGCGCGCGGTAGGGCGCGAAGTCCTGGCCCACCGCGGCCACCGGCAGCGGGTCGCCACCCAGCAGCTTCAGGTTGTAGGCGATGTTGCCGGCGCAGCCGCCGAACTCGCGGCGCATCCGCGGCACCAGGAACGACACATTCAGGATGTGCATCTGGTCGGGCAGGATGTGGTTCTTGAATTGGTCCTGGAACACCATGATGGTGTCGTAGGCCAGCGATCCGCAGATGACGGCAGACATGGTTCGGTGATTGCCCCAGCGATGGTAGGCGGCTCGCGCTGCAGCGGCCGGCAAAGGTTCGCATCGTATCGTGAACGGGCGTTCATGGCGAATCCGCGGAGCTGAGGCGAAGTCTCGGGAATGTGCGGAAGGCAGCGTCGCGCAAGGGTTTTTTAACGTCTTTCCGGTTGCACGCGGGGGGCGCGCTGACTAGACTGGTGAGCTTGTTTTTAATCATGCCGGCGCGCGGCGGACCTCATGTTCAAGAAGTTTCGCGGGATCTTTTCCAACGACGTCTCGATCGACCTCGGCACGGCCAACACGCTGATCTACGTGCGTGGCCAGGGCATCGTGCTGAACGAGCCGTCGGTGGTGGCGGTGCGCCAGGATCGCGGCCCCGGCGGCCCGCGCGCGATCGCCGCGGTGGGCAGCGAGGCCAAGCGCATGCTCGGCCGCACCCCCGGCAACATCGCCACCGTGCGCCCGATGAAGGACGGCGTGATCGCCGACTTCACCATGACCGAGGCGATGCTGCAGTATTTCATCAAGCAGGTGCACAAGTCGCGCCTGCTGCGGCCCAGCCCGCGCGTGCTGGTGTGCGTGCCGTGCGGCTCCACCCAGGTCGAGCGCCGCGCGATCAAAGAGTCGGCCGAGGGCGCCGGCGCGCGCGACGTGTTCCTGATCGAGGAGCCGATGGCCGCGGCGATCGGCGCCGGCATCCCGGTGCATGAGGCGCGCGGCGCGATGGTGCTGGACATCGGCGGCGGCACCTCCGAGGTGGCGGTGATCTCGCTGAACGGCATCGTCTATTCGCAGTCCGTGCGCGTGGGTGGCGACCGCTTCGACGAGGCCATCATCAACTATGTGCGCCGCAACCACGGCACGCTGATCGGCGAATCCACCGCCGAGCGCATCAAGCTGGAGATCGGCTGCGCCTTCCCGCAGACGAACGTGAAGGAGATCGAGATCTCCGGACGCAATCTCGCCGAGGGCGTGCCGCGCATGTTCTCGATCAACTCCAACGAGATCCTCGAGGCGCTGCACGAGCCGCTGGCCGGCATCGTGGCCGCGGTGAAGTCGGCGCTGGAGCAGACCCCGCCGGAGCTGTGCTCCGACGTGGCCGAGCGCGGCATCGTGCTCACCGGCGGCGGCGCGCTGCTGCGCGACCTGGACCGCCTGATCTCCGAGGAGACCGGCCTGCACGTGCAGGTGGCGGACGATCCGCTGACCTGCGTGGCGCGCGGCGGCGGCAAGGCGCTGGAGCTGATCGACCAGCATGGCAGCGATTTCTTCGCCCCTGAATAAATCGCGTCCACGATGGCGCGTACCCGCGACGAATCCTCGCCCCTGTTCGCCGGCAATGCCGCGGGCACGCTGCGGCTGATCGTCTATCTCGCACTGGCCGTGGTGCTGATGGTGCTGGACCATCGCAACGGTTGGCTGTGGCGCGTGCGCAGCGTGGCTTCGGTGGTGGTGGAGCCGATGTACCGGCTCGCCGACCTGCCTGGCGCCGGCATCCGCACGCTGAGCGTGGCGTTCGCCGACCGCAAGCTGCTCACCGAACAGAACCAGCGCCTGCGCGAGGACTTGTTGCTTGCCAATGCGCGGCTCAACCGCATGGCGAGCGTGGCCGAGCAGAACCTGCACTTGAAGGAACTGCTGGATACCCGGCGCAGCCTCGGCCTCAAGGTGCAACTGGCGCGCGTGGTCGGCGTGGACCTTGGCGCCTGGCAGCAGCGGCTGGTGCTGAACCTCGGTGCCCGCGATGGCGTGAAGCCGGGCCAGCCGGTGATCGACGCGCACGGCGTGATGGGGCAGGTGATCGACGTGCTGCCGACCACCTCGGTGGTGATGCTGGTAACCGATCCCGTGCACGCGATTCCGGTGGTGGTCGAGCGCTCCGGCCTGCGCACCGTGGCCTATGGCGCACGCGACGGCAGCGGACTGGTGCTGCCGAATATCCCGCTATCAGCCGACGTGCGGCCGGGCGACCGGCTGCTCACTTCCGGCCTGGGTGGCCGCTTCCCGCCGGGCTTCCCGGTGGGCAAGGTGACGGCGGTGACGACGGACAGCACGGGCATGTTCCGCGTGGCCCGGGTGCGGCCGGCGGCCGACATCGACCGCAGCGAAGACGTGCTCCTGCTGCACGACCAGGCCGAGCCGGATGGCCCGCCCGCGCCCGCGGTTCCGGCCGGGCCGCCGGCGGCGCTGGCGCCGGCGCCGGGCGCCAGCGTCGCACCGGCAGCTGCCGCGTCGGCCGCCATCGCGCGGACGCCACCGGCGCGCCCCGCCGCGTCCGCGTCGCTGCCGTCGGCAGCACCCGCGGCGGCCGGGAGCACCCGATGAACCGGCAGCGGCTGACGTCGTGGTGGTTCGCCGGCACCCTGCTGGTCGCCCTGCTGTTCATGCTGGTGCCATTGCCTGCGGTGCTGGAGCCGTTCAAGCCGTACTGGCCGGCGCTGGTGCTGCTGTACTGGGCGTTGGAGTCGGAAGGCCGTGTGAGCCTGGGGCTGGCGTTCTTGCTTGGCCTCGGCATCGACCTGTTCGACGGCGTGCTGCTGGGCGAGCAGGCGCTTCGGCTGTGTGCGCTGGTATTCATCGTGCTGCGGTTCCGCTCGCGGCTGCGCTTCTTCACGATGGGGCAGCAGATGCTCGCGGTGCTTGCCTTGCTGTTGAACGATCGCATCCTGTTGCTGCTGGTGCGGCTGCTGTCCGGCGCGCCGATGCCGCCGGCGAGCTGGTGGTTCGCCCCGTTCACGGGCGCTGCATTGTGGCCGTTCCTGTTCCTGCTGCTGGACGACCTGCGCATGCGTCTGCGCCTGCAGTGACATGAAGCCGCGCCGCGCGATCAAGGATTCACGCAGCGAAGGCGAGTTGTTCCGCCGCCGCGCGCTGGCGGGCTTCGCGCTGATCCTGCTCGGCCTGCTCGGCCTGATCGGGCGCTACGTGACCCTGCAGGTGACGCGCTACGACGAGTTCGCCGCGCGCTCGGAGAACAACCGCGTCAAACCGATCCCGATTCCCCCGGCGCGGGGGCTGATCTACGACCGCAACGGCGTGCTGCTGGCCAACAACGTGCCTGCGTTCCGGCTCGAAGTGGTGCCCGAGCAGGTCACGGACATGAAGGCGATGCTGGCGCGTCTGGAGAAGGTGATCCCGCTCAGCCAGGATGACCTCGACGCGTTCCACAAGCAGCTGAAGCAAAGTCGCCGCTTCGAAAGCGTGCCGCTGAAGATGCGCCTCACCGAGGACGAGATCGACCGCTTTGCGGTGAACCGTTGGCGCTTCCCCGGGGTGGACGTGGTGCCCTACCTCAACCGCCGCTATCCGATGGGCGGACTGTTCGCGCATGTGATCGGCTATGTCTCGCGCATCGACGCGGACGACCTCGAGCACCTTGATCCGGCGCGCTACAAGGGCACCACCCACGTAGGTCGCACCGGCATCGAGCGTTCCTACGAGGACGTGCTGCACGGTACGCCGGGCTACGAGCTGGTCGAGGTGAACGCCGACGGGCGTACCCAGCGCGTGCTGCAGACGCACCCGGCCACGCCCGGCAAGAACATCTACCTCAGTATCGACGCGCGCATCCAGAAGGCCGCCGAGAAGGCGCTGGGCGGCCAGCCCGGTGCGGCGGTGGCCATCGATCCGCGCAATGGCCAGGTGCTGGCGATGGTCAGCGAGCCGACCTTCGATCCCAACCTGTTCGTGGACGGCATCAGCCATGCCGACTACAACGCGCTGACCAGCGCGCCGGACAAGCCGCTGCTCAACCGCGCGCTGCGCGGGGTGTATCCGCCCGGGTCCACGGTGAAGCCCTACCTGGCCCTGGGCGGACTGGAGCTGGGCCTGCGCACGCCGGCGGATACCGTGCTTTCCACCGGCACGTGGTGCCTGCCGGGTACCACGTTCTGCCGCCGCGACGACCGCCGCGGCGGCTTCGGCACGGTCAATCTGCGCATGGCCATCATGTGGTCGGTGAACACCTATTTCTACAAGCTGGCGGTGGACATGGGCATCGACCGCTTCAGCGCGTGGATGAGCAAGTTCGGCTTCGGCAAGCCCACCGGCATCGATCTCGACAACGAGGCCAGCGGCGTGCTGCCGTCGAGCGCATGGAAGGCCAAACACTTCAGGAAGCCGTGGTACCCCGGCGAAACGATGATCGCCGGCATCGGCCAGGGCTACTGGGCAGTGACGCCGCTGCAGCTTGCGCACGCATTGGCGACGCTGGCCGGGCATGGCGTGCCGCATGCGCCCCGGTTGGTGATGGCCACGCAGGCCGGGGTGGGGGCGCCCAAGAAGCTGCTGCCCGATCCGCCGCAGGGGCCATCGCTGGTCAGCGAACCCTCCGCGTGGCAGGCCGTGGTCGAAGGCATGGAAATGGTGGTGAACGATCCGCGCGGCACCGGCTATGGGCTGGGCAAGGGCTTTCCCTACACCATCGCCGGCAAGAGCGGCACCGCCGAGCGCTATTCGCGCCACACCGACGCCTACAACAACGACACCAACCTCGCCTACCTGGCCAGCCGCCACCGCGCGTGGTTCGAGATGTTCACGCCGGCGGAGGAGCCACGCATCGCGGTGGCGGTGTTGCTGGAGCGCGGCGCCTGGGGCGCTTCCTCGGCCGGGCCGATCGCACGCAAGATCCTCGACGCGTGGCTGGCCACCCAGCCGAATGCGCCCCCTGACACGCCGCTGCCGGAGAGCGGGCCGCCTGCGCCCGACGCGGTACAGGGCGAATCGGCGACGTTGCTGA
>JAJZET010000172.1 GCA_021805685.1 Pseudomonadota bacterium | reverse complement strand
CGAGCAGCGCGTACCGATGGTGATGCCGCACAGCGTGGGCGAGGAGCTGTCCACCACTGCGCGTTTCGCCGCCCGCGCCGGCGCGCATTGCAGCTTCGCGCTCGACGACGGCTTCAACATGAGCTACCTCGCGCACAACGCGCACTACACCGGCGGTGTCGGCGGCAGCGACGGGCCGCTGAACAGTGCCGACGTCGGTGCGCTGCGCATTGTGCCGCTGTCTTCCGCGGGGAGTGCTCCATGACGCGCAAGCCCGAGCTGTCGTTCTGGCAGATCTGGAACATGTGCTTCGGCTTCCTCGGCATCCAGTTCGGCTTTGCGCTGCAGAACGCCAACGTCAGCCGTATCTTCCAGACGCTGGGCGCGAACGTGGACCAGATCCCGGTGCTGTGGATCGCCGCGCCGTTCACCGGGCTGATCGTGCAGCCGCTGATCGGCTACTGCTCCGACCGCACTTGGAACCGCTTCGGCCGCCGTCGGCCTTACTTCTTCGCCGGCGCTGTGCTGGCCACGCTGGCCCTGCTGGCGATGCCGAACTCGCCCACGCTGTGGGTGGCGGCGGGCCTGTTGTGGATCATGGACGCCTCGTTCAACGTGTCGATGGAACCGTTCCGTGCCTTCGTGGGCGACCAGCTGCCGCCAAAGCAGCGCCCGCTGGGCTACGCGATGCAGAGCGTGTTCATCGGCGTGGGCGCGGTGGTGGCTTCGTTCCTGCCCTGGCTGCTCACCCGCTTCGGCGTGGCCAACACCGCGCCGGCCGGTGTCGTGCCGCATTCGGTGCTGTATGCGTTCTACGCCGGCGCGGTGGTACTGCTGGGCGCGATGCTCTGGACGATCACCACCACGCGCGAATACCCGCCCGAACAGCTGCAAGCCTTTGCCGACAACCCTCCAGCGGCGGAGAACACGGATGTGCGCAGCGCCTGGAAGGCCGGCGCGCTGTTCCTGCTGCTCGGCGCGGTGCTGCTCGCGCTGATCCTGCATTTCCGGCTCGCGCAGGAGCTCTACCTGCTGGCCGGCGGACTGGTCGTCGCCGGCGCACTGTTCGTGTGGCTGAGCGGCACCGCCAGCAGCGGCATGCTGCGCCAGATCATGGGCGACCTGCACGCGATGCCGCCGCAGATGCGCCGGCTGAACTGGGTGCAGTTCTTCTCGTGGTTCGCGATGTTCGCGATGTGGATCAACACCACGCCCGCCGTCGCCGGCCACTTCTACGGCAGCACCGACACCACCTCGGCTGCCTACAACACGGGCGCGAACTGGGCCGGTGTGCTGATGGGCACCTACAACGGCGTGGGCGTGCTGGCCGCCATCGTGATCCCGCTGCTGGTGCGTGCCTGCGGCCTGCGCATCAGCCACCTGGTCAACCTGTGGCTGGGCGGGCTGGGCCTGCTGTCCTTCCTCTTCATCCGCGACCCGCACTGGCTGATCGCCTCGATGGTCGGCGTGGGCTTCGCCTGGGCCTCGATCCTGTCGCTGCCCTACGCGATGCTGTCGGACAACCTGCCCGCGGCGAAGATGGGCATCTACATGGGCATCTTCAATTTCTTCATCGTGATACCGCAGCTGCTCGCCGCCAGCGTGCTGGGCGTGCTGTTGAAGTGGTTCTTCCGCGACCAGCCGGTGTGGGCGCTGGGGCTGGGCGGCATCAGCCTGCTGATCGCCGGCCTGTGCACGCTGCGCGTGCACGAACCCGCCGCGTGACGCCCGCTCAGGCCGAGAACGTGTCCCGCACGTCCACGAAGAACCGCTCGGCCTCCGCCACCGGCTGCGGCATGCCCAGGCCGTAGCCCTGCAGCTCGTCGCAACCCAGGCTGGCGAGGAAGATCGCCTGCACCGGCGTCTCCACGCCCTCGGCGGACACCTGCATGCCGAGCTGGTGGCCGAGTTCGACGATGGTCTGCACGATCGCGCCGCTGTCGGCGTCGTCGGGCAGGTCGCGCACGAAGCTCTGGTCGATCTTCAGCTTGTCGATCGGGAATTGCTTGAGGTAGGCCAGGCTGGAATAGCCGGTGCCGAAATCGTCCAGCGACAGTTGCACGCCCAGCGCCTTCAGCCCGGCCAGCGTACGGCGCACGCGTCCCACGTTCTCCATCAGCGCGCTTTCGGTCATCTCGATGTCCAGCATGGCGGCGGGCACCGCGTGGCGCTGCAGCGCTTCGGCCACCTGGTCGACCAGGTGCGGATGCAGCACCTGCTGGGCCGACACGTTCACCGCCAGGGTGAAGCCGCGGTGGCCGCGATCCAGCCATTCGCGCAGTTGCCGCACGGACCTTTCGAACACCCAGTTGCCGATTTCCGGCATCAGACCGAGTGCTTCGGCCACCGGGATGAAGCGCGCCGGCGAAACCTTGCCCAGCGAGCCGCTGTTCCAGCGCAACAGCGCCTCGAAGCCGGTGAGCGCGTGGTCGAGCGCGCGGTATTGCGGCTGGTAGTGCAGCTCGAATTCGCCCTGGCGCAGCGCGACGGGCAGGCGGCTGCCCAGCTGCACACGCTCGTCCAGCGCGCGCTGCTGCGCCACGCTGAACTCGCCGATGCGGTCGCGGCCGCTGCGCTTGGCATGGTGCAGCGCCGCCTCGGCACCACGCAGCAGAGCCGCCGGCGTGTCGCCGTGCACCGGCGAGTGGCTGATGCCGGCGCTCGCGGTGAGCAGCAGGCGATAATCCTGGCCCTCGATCGGGCGCGCCACCACGGCGCGCAGCCGTTCGACCAGCGCCAGCGCGGCCTCGCGGTTGACGCCATCCAGCGCCACCGCGAACTTGTCGCCAGCCACGCGCGCAAGCAGCCACTGCGTGTCCAGCGCCGCGCGCAGGCGACCGGCCACACGACGCAGCACGTCGTCGCCGATGAGATGGCCCATCGACTCGTTGACCAGCTGGAAGCGGTCGAGGCCGAGCACCACCACCCACACTTCGCTCCACGGCGTGTGCAGCATGCCGGCGATGGCTTCCTCCAGCAGCGCCCGGCGCGGCAGCTCGGTGATCGAATCGTGGCTGGCCGCGAGGATCAGCTTCTGCTCGGCCTGCTGGCGCTCGGTGATGTCGCGCGCCACGGCGTAGAGCAGGCCGTCCGGCGCGGCGAACGCCGTCCACTCCAGCAGGCGTTCGCTGCCGTCCCTGGCCACGCAGCGGTTGACGAATTCGCGCGTGGCGCCGGCCTCGACCCCGACCGGGATGGCCTCCGGCGATTCGCCGTCGCGCAGCGGCAGCAGGAGTTCGCGGTAGTCCAGCGTCTTCAGCGCGTCGGCGGCGTAGCCGGTCAAACGCTGCAGCGATGCGTTGAACTGCACCAGGCGACCGCTGCGCGTATCGAGTATGCAGAACACCTCCTGCGACATCTCGAAGAAGCGGTCGCGCTCGTGCAGGCGGCCAAGCAGGCGCGCGCTTTCGATGGCGATGCCCGCCAGCGGCAGCATGCGGTCGATACAGGCGATTTCCTCCGGTCGCGGCTCGCGCGGCTCGCGGTAATACACCGCGAAGGTGCCCAGCACCTCGCCGTGGCTGCCCGGGATCGGCGTGGACCAGCAGGCGTGCAGGCCGCACTCCCGCGCCAGCTGGCGGAACTCCACCGGCCAGTACGGATGGGTGGAGATGTCTTCCACCACCACGCGCTTGCCGCTCCAGGCGGCCGTGCCACAAGAGCCTTGGGCTTCTCCTATCGACAGGCCATGCACGGCCTCATTCCAGATCGCAGGCAGGCTGGGCGCGGCACCATGCAGCAGGCGCGGGCCATCGCGCAGCAGCACCGAGCACAGTGCGCCCGGGATCAACTTCTCGTGCATCAAGGCGATGTCGACAAGGATCTCCGCCAACGGCCGTTGCGCGACGATGCCGAGCAGGATCTCGTGCTGGCAGGCGGCCATGCGCTCGTCGCGCTTGCGCACGGTGATGTCCTGGCAGGCGCCCAGCAGGCGCAGCGCGCGACCGTGCGCATCGGCTTCCACCATGCCGCGGCTGTACAGCACGCGCGCCTCGCCATCGGGCCGTAGGATGCGTTCCTCGAACTCGAACGCACTACCGCTGCGCAGCGCCTGTTCGACGATATCGCGCACCCGCGCGCGGTCGTCCGGATGCACCAGCGCGAGATAGGCCTCGAAGGTGGCCGCATGGCACGTGGGATCGACGCCGTAGATGCGGTACAGCTCGTCCGACCAGGCGACGCGGTTGCTGGCGACCTCCCAGCTCCAGTTGCCCACGTGCGCCAGCTGCTGGGCCTGTTCCATCAGCTGTTGCTGCGATTGCAGCTGCAATTGCCCGTGCTTGCGCTGGTCGATGTCCTTGAAGTGAATCGTGAGGCCGTCGGGCGCCGGGTAGACGCTGCTCTCGAACCAGCGGCCATGGTGCGCAACCCAGGCCTCCGCGGTGCGCGGCGCCTGTCCGGCCATGGCCTGCTCGCAGGCTTCGCGGAACGCAGCCGGGGTTTCGCCCGGGAACGCCACCCAGATCTGCATGCCAAGCAGCTCGTCGGCACCGCGGCCGAAGAAAGCGGCCGCCGCAGGGTTGACGTAGGTGCAGCGCCAGTCCGTGTCCAGTGCCACGTACGCCTCGGTGATGCGCTCGAAGGCGCGGCTGGATGCCGGCTCGTTTTCGCTACGCCCCATGAACCCACCCTTCCATTGCGCGTGCGGCAGGAGGTCAGGTTATGCCAGAGCCCCGGTCACTACAACGTGAGAAGGCTCCCGGCCGACGCAAGTTTTTGCGCGAATCAGGGTTCCGGTCGCAGGCTGGAACGGCGTACCTTCAATTGCGCCGGCAGCATGGCGCTCTCCACGCTTTCACCGTCGATCATCCGCACCAGTTGCTCCACCAGCACCTCGCCGGCCCGGCCGGTGTCCTGCCGCACGGTGGTCAGCGAGGGATAGATGAAACTGGCCACCGGGATATCGTCGAAGCCGGCGACCGCCACGTCGCCCGGCACGGCCACGCCACGCTCGATCAAGGCACGCAGCGCGCCGATCGCGATCAGGTCGCTGGCGCCGAACACCGCGTCGAATTTCTGGCCGCGCTCCAGCAGCAGCTCGGCGGCCTCGTAACCTGCCTGTTCGGTGGTCTCGGCATCGGCCTGCAGGCCATCCTCCACCTTGAGACCGGCCTCGCGCAACGCCGCCGCGTAGCCGCGGTAGCGCTCGTGGAATTCGGGATAATGCGGCGTGGCGTCGCCGAGGAACGCGATGTGCCGGCAGCCCTGTTCGATCAGGTGCGCGGTGGCCAGCCGCCCGCCCTCGAAATTGTCGCAGCCGATGGAAACGCCGGGCTGGCCGGGCAGCACGGCGCCCCAGCGCACGAAGCGCGTGCCCTGCGCCACCAGCTTCTCCAGCTTGTCGCGGTGCGACTGGTAGTCGCCGTAGCCGAGCAGGATCAGGCCATCGGCCTTCTGGCTGCTGGAGAAATCCGCATGCCAGTCACGCGAGAACTGCTGGAACGAGATCAGCAGATCGTAGCCCCGCTGCGCGCTGGCGCGGGTGATCGAGCCCAGCATCGACAGGAAGAACGGGTTGATGTGCGAGTCGTCCGCGGTGGGATCCTCGAACAACAACAACGCCAACGTACCGGTGTGCTGACGGCGCAGATTGGATGCGTTCTTATCCACCTTGTAATTCAGCGTATCCGCCGCCGTCTGGATGCGCAATCGCGTCTCCTCGCTCACCAACGGACTGCCGCGCAACGCGCGCGAGACCGTGGACTGCGAGACCCCGGCGAGGTGGGCAATGTCGAACGATGTGGCCTTTCCCTTCATCCGCGCGACTCTGATGATGCGTGACGTCCATGCATCGTAGCAGGGGCGGGATTCGGTGATCACGGGGCACCATCGCGCGCACCTGCCAGTCCGGCGCGCCGGACCGTGCACCCGCGAAGCGGCGCCTGACGCCGCAAGATCCCGCATCAAAACGAGCGGCCGAACCCTCCGGCCGCCCGCTTCGCCCAGTGCCACCATTCGCGGCGCCGAACTAGGCTCAGAACGCGTATTTGAGGGAAGCACCCGCGCCGTAGTCTGGACTGCCGTTGGCAAAGCCACCCATCACATAGGCCTGCAGCCGCCAGCTTTCGCCCAGCTTGTGGTTCCAGTAGCCGGACAACTCGCTCTGCGGCGCGCCGCCCTCGGCGATGCGTTCGCGGTAGTAGTAGTACGCGCCGATGCTGTCGCGCTGGCTCAGCTTGTACTGGGCTCCGAGGCTCGCATTGAAGCCATTCTTGAGCTTGATGTACTGCGAACTGCCGTAATCGGTCCAGCCCACGCCACCGAAGACCGTGGTACTGCCGATCACCTTGTAGGTGTCCAACGAGAGACCGTAGTCGTTCTTGCCGGTGCCCAGGCCCTTGTTTTCATCCGCCGTGCCGAACTTCACCCTGCCGGTGAGGTCGACGCCGAAGGTCTGGTCGCTGCTGGTGAACACCTGATAGCCGGCCGAAGCGACAACGTCACCGAGACCGGAGGCGGAACCACTGCTGACGATGGTGCTGCTCCCCGCACCGCCGGGATTGAGGATACCGCCGACGAGGTGGCCCAGGCCGCGGCCATGCGGGTTGCCATTGTTGGTCTTGCCCACGCCGGGAATCACATTGGCTGGTCCGCTGACGTTGATGTAGGGCACGATTAGCTTGAAGGTCCAGTCGCTGGACTGGTACTCGGCCGTGAACGGCACCGACCATATGTCGGTGGTGCTACTGGTACCGTACTTGCCGCTGCTGTAGTCGGCGCCTGCGGAGAGGCTGAACTGGCCGTTGTCGGTGGTGGCGGCATGAGCCGCCGGCAGGCCGATCAGCAGCAGGCCGCCAACTGCGGCCAAGTAATGTTGGTTGCGCATGTGAAGGATCTTCCTGAGGGGTAGACGACGAAGCGGATCCGGCGCCGGGCGCCGGATCCGCGGTAAGTAAACCCGGTGGCTCAACCGCCCGGACGACCGATGTGCGTCGGATGATCCGGAATCTGCGGGCGCTCCGGCAGGCTTGGCTTGCCTGCAAAATCCGGCTTGTTGGCGAAGTCGGGGCGGCCCATGTGGCTACCCACGTCCGGATGGTTGATCATGTGGTCCTTGCCGAATTCGACTTTTGCGACCGTGACGTTCGCATGCGCCCCGGCAGCGGCGTGACCTGCGACCTTCGGCGAACGCATCACGTCGCCCAGCTTGAAGCCCATGCCGTTAGCGATCTGGCCCCAGCCTTCGCCGGAGGCGCGCAATGCCAGCACACCCTTCAGGTCGACCGAGGTGCCATCGGCCAGCACCAGGGTCCCGCCGTTCAAGGCGGCCTGGAGCTCGGCCGCAGTGGGATCGGTAATGCCCGCCTTGGCCAGGCTGGCCTCGGCCAGCGAGAGCGCAACCTTCACGTTCCCGTAGCCCATCTTGCCGGTATCCGGAGTGAAGGTGCTGGTCGTCGTGGTGTCGGTTGCGCCGTTGCTGCCGTCGACGGTTTCGGTGAGCGTGATCGAACTGCCGTTGCGCAGGCCGTCAACCAGTGCCTGCGCGTTGGCGTCGGAGCCGGCAAGCGTCGTGAACTCGCTAGCCAGCCGGTTCGACTCCTGGCTTGTGGCTGTCGCGGAACTGCTGCCGGTCGTTTGCGCCGACACCTGCGTGGCGGCGAATGCCAAGCCTACGCTGGCTGCCAGCAGCGCAAGCGCAAAATGACTCGATTTCATTGGAAGTCTCCCGGAACTGATGATTGCCCCCTGATGGCATGCGCTCCGCGAGCATCCTGTCTCGCCGGCTACTCCCGTCCCCGGAGTCGTTGAAGCGGCAACGCTTCGTCTGCGCGCCGCCAAGTCTGCGCGCCCGCCGGTAGAGCGCAAGCCTTGACCCGCGCCGGGTTCAGCCGATATTTCAGGAAAAATGTGCGCTCCGTTCACATTGTTGGAACTTTCGTGAAGCGGATCGCGTTCGCGTTCACAGCTGCCGGTGCCGGAAACATCCGATGACGTGATCGTTGACCATGCCGGTGGCCTGCATCAGCGAATAGCAGATGGTGGTGCCGACGAAACGGAAGCCGCGCTTCTTCAGCTCCTTGCTCATGCGGTCCGAAAGCGGCGTGCTGGCGGGCACCTCGCCCTTGTCCTTCCACCGGTTGCATAGTGGCTTGCCGTCGACGAATGACCACAGATAGCCGTCCAGACTGCCAAACTCACCGACCACTTCCAGTGCGGCGACGGCGTTGTCGCGCGCCGCGGTCACCTTGAGCCGGTTGCGGATGATGCCGGGGTCGAGCAGCAGCCGCTCCAGCTCGCGATCCTTCATCGCGGCCACGCGGGCGATGTCGAAACCGTGGAAGGCCCGGCGGTAGTTGTCGCGCTTGGCCAGCACGGTGCGCCACGACAGACCCGCCTGTGCGCCCTCCAGGCAGAGGAATTCGAACAGCAGGGTGTCGTCGTGCAGCGGCACGCCCCATTCGGTGTCGTGGTAGGCGCACATCAGCGCATCGTCGGCGCTGGCCCAGTGGCAACGTTGCATGCGGCGGTTCCGGCAGGATGGTCCGCACAGTGAACGCCGGCCGGCGCACGGAGGCAATACACTCGAGCCTTTGCCGCCTGCCAGCGCCCATGCCCGACCGACCCGCCACCCAACGCGGCGCCCTGCTGGCGCTGCTCGCCACCATCCTGCTGTGGGCCTACAGCTGGGTGGTGATGAAGCAGGTGCTGGCCTACGCCGGGCCGTTCGATTTCGCGGCGCTGCGCTACCTGCTGGGCGCGGCAGTGCTGTTCGCGGCGCTGGCGGCGACGCGCCAGCCATTGCAGCCGCCTCCGTTGCTGTCCACCGTGCTGATCGGCCTGTGCCAGACCGCGGCGTTCCAGGGACTGGAGCAGTGGGCGCTGGTGAGTGGCGGCGCAGGCCATGTGGCGCTGCTGGCGTACACCATGCCGTTCTGGGCCGTGCTGCTGGCATGGCTGATCCTGCGCGACCGCCCCACGGGCAGGCATGGGCTGGGTCTGGCGCTGGCCGTGCTCGGGCTGGTCTGCATCATCGAGCCGTGGCGCGGGCTGGGCAACGTGACCAGCACGCTGCTGGCCATCGCGGGCGGCGTGGCCTGGGCCGCGGGCACGGTGCTGAGCAAGCGGCTGTTCCGCCTGCGCGCGGTGTCCCCGCTCAGCCTCACGGCCTGGCAGATGCTGGCCGGTGGCCTGGCGCTGGGCATCGTGGCGCTGGTGGTGCCGCAACGGCACATCGCGTGGAGCGGGGCTTTCGTCGCCGGCCTGGCGTACAGCGTGCTGATGGCCTCCAGCCTGGCGTGGTGGCTGTGGTCGATCGTGCTGCGCCGGCTGCCCACCACGCTGGCCAGCGTGGGCAGCCTCGGCGTGCCCATCGTGGGCGTGCTTCTGGCGTGGGCGATCCTGCACGAGCGGCCCAGCTCGATGGAATGGGTCGGCATCGGCTTCGTGCTGCTCGGCCTGTGTGCGGTGAGCGGCGTGCGCCTGCGGCGCTGACCGCCCGCAATTTCGCGCGACGACATTCAGCACGACGCCGAAACCGCGGCGGTATCATGCGCGCTGCCGTTGCCGCGGATCTGCCGATGTTCTCGCTACCCGAATTGTGGTCACACCTGGTCGACTGGCTGAGCAGCCATGCCGTGGCGCCGACACTCGGCCTGCTGCACCTGGGCAAGCTGTCCGGCGATCCGCGCGATATCGCCGCCTCGCTGCTGATCGCCGTGTTGCAGATCAGCATCATCGGCTTGCTGTTCCGGCCGCTGGAGACCTTCTTCCCCGCCGAGAAATGGGCCGACCGCAAGCTCACCCTGGTGGACCGCAACTACACGGTGATGATGCTGGTGGGCATCTTCCCGCTGTTCACCTACCTGGTCCTGATGCCCTTCAGCAACCTGCTGGGTGGCGCCGATGCGGCGGCTTCCGCGTCCAGCACCGGTTCGCCGCTGGCGCTGACCACGCTGGTGCCCTGGTTCAACGGCCATCCCTACGTACTGTTCGGCGTGTACTACGTGGTCTACGACTTCGTGTACTACTGGATGCATCGCACCCAGCACGCGCTGCCGTGGTGGTGGTCGCTGCACAGCATGCACCACAGTACGCGGCAGATGAGCTGCTGGACCAACGATCGCGGCAACCTGATCGATGGCTTCATCCAGTCGATGATCCTCGCCGTGGTGGGCCTGGTGATGGGCGTGGATCCCGACGAATTCGCCTGGCTGATGCTGCTGGGCGAACTGGTGCAGAATCTGTCGCACACCAACACCCGGCTCGGTTTCGGGCGGTTGTTCGAGAAGCTGTTCGTGGATCCGAAGTTCCACCGCCTGCACCACATGCTGGTCGACCCGGAACGCCCTGGGCTGCATAACTGCAACTACGGCCAGGTGTTCTCGATCTGGGACGTAGTCTTCGGCACCGCGCTGTATGGCGAACCGGTGCGCCCCACCGGCGTGGGCGACCCGGTGGTGGACGCGGACAACAACTACGGCCTGCTCGGCCTGCACTGGGCCTCGACCAAGCGCTTCCTCGCCGTGGTGCGCCGGCTGGACGGCTGGAAGCCCGGCGAGGTGGCGTTCGATCCGGTGAGCTACCGCCCGATTCCGGTCAGCCAGCTCGACCTGCACGCACTGGCGCATCACCAGCCGGGCGCGCCCGCCGCGGCCTCGGTCGACCTGGCGGCGGCACCACTCGAGGAAGAAACCGCCACCGCGTGATGCCGGCACTCACCACGGCAACGCGTCGAGATCGACGTTGCCGCCGGTGAGCACCACGCCCACGCGCCGGCCGGCGAAACGCTGCGGCTGCTTCAGGATCGCCGCCAGCACGGTGGCGCTGGACACCTCCACCACCTGTTTCAGCTCGCTCCACAGCAGGCGCATCGCAGCGACGGTTTCCGTGTCGCTCACCGTGATCACGTCCACGCGGTGCGCACGCAGCGCGTCGAAATTCGGCACGCCCACCAAGGCGCGCAGGCCGTCGCACACGGTGTCCGGCGACAGGCTCGCGATGCGCACGCCAGCCGCCAGCGAGCGCGCCGCATCGTCGGCGCCGGCGGGCTCGGCGCCGAACAGTGCGAGCGCCGGCTTGAGTGCATGTGCGGCGATCGCCACGCCCGCGGCCAGGCCACCGCCGCCGATCGGCGTGATCAGCGCATCGAGTTGCGGCGCCTGCCGCAGCAGTTCCAGCACGAGGGTGCCCTGGCCCGCCATCACCCGTGCATCGGCGTAGGGATGCACCAGCGCGGCGCCGGTCTGCGCCTGCAGTTCCGCGCACATCGCCTCGCGCGCGGCCTGCGTGGGCGCGCAGCGGTGCAGGGTGCCGCCGGCGCGGGCGATCGCCTCGAGCTTGGCCTGCACCGCGCCTTCGGGCACCACCACGTGTGCGGCGATGCCGCGCGTAGCGGCCGCCATCGCCAGCGCGTTGCCGTGGTTGCCGGAAGAGTGCGTCACCACGCCTCGCGCGGCTTCTTCATCCGCCAGCGACCACACCGCGTTGCAGGCGCCGCGGAACTTGAACGCGCCGCCGCGCTGCAGGTTCTCGCACTTGAAGTGCAGCTCCGCGCCGGCCAGCGCATCCAGCGCCGCGCTGCGCAGCACCGGCGTGACCAACGCGTGTGGCGCGATGCGCGCGGCGGCGTCGCGGATGGCGTCGATGTCGGGCAGCGCGTTCATGGCACTACGA
>JAJZET010000168.1 GCA_021805685.1 Pseudomonadota bacterium | reverse complement strand
GGTGAACGGCCGCTGCGACGTGGAACGGCTGCGGATCGACAGCAGCGCCGAGGAGCCGCTGAGGTTGTCCACCAGGTTGCCGAGGAAATCGCCGTTGTTGGCAAAGGGCCGCATCACGGTCTGGCCGAGGATGGTTTGCTGCACCACCCAGAGGCGATTGCTGAGCAGGTCGGTGTCGGCCACCAGGACGACCTCGTCATCGGGCGCGGATTGCGCCAGATGGCCGGGCTGCTTCGCACGCTCCGGGAAGGCGCTGACGAACCGGCCGCGCAGGCGCGCGGCGAATACGTAGCGGGTGTCGTCCGGCTTGTAGCCCTGCAGCAGCAGCGAGGGATTGTCGGCAGCCTGCTGCACGCGCTGCACCGGCACCACCTCGGCGTCAGGGCCGCTCTGCAGCAGCGGGATCAGGCGCGCGGTAGCGTTCTGCGTGAGGTCGAAATGCCCTGCGGTGGAAAGGTCGATGCGTTGCAGGCTGGCGGTGACCGCGTCGTCGCGGTTGAGCTGCTGCGCATCCAGTCCCAGCATCGCCGGATGGCTGATGCTGGTGCCCGCGAGCTCGACGCTCAACGCATGCGTGGGATCGAGCACCACCTCGTGCGGGTTGTAACGCACGCCCCAGGCCGCAAACAGCCGCGGCAGGTCCGAGCTGTGGTCGGGCAAGGCTCCGGTGGCCGGGTCGCCCGGCGTGTTGTCCAGCTCGGCGTCGGGATCGACGAACACCACCAGGTGGCCGCCGCGCAGCACGTACTGGTCGATGGCGTAAAGCGCATCCGCCGACAAGTGCTTGGGGTGGATCAGCAGCAGCACATCGATGTCGGCGCCGATCCGCTTGAGCCCGGTCGGGTCCAGCATCTTCACGTCGAACAGCTGGGACAACTGCTGCATCGCCACCCATGGTTGCTGGCCCAGCACCGGATTGCCTTCCACCGGTAGCGAACTGATCACGCCGATATGGGGCTTGCTGGTCTGGTTCAACTCGAACAGCAGCTTGGCGATGTCGTATTCCAGGAACGCCTCGCGCGCCCGGTCGAAGAACGGGATCGCCAGCGTGCGTTCGGGCGACGCGCCCTCGGCCGCGTCGTTGTCGGTGCCTGCGGGCATGGCGCTGCCAGCCAGGCCGAAGAACACCCGCTCGCCATTGCTGCCACCGCTGGCCGGCGTGAGGCCGGCGCCTTCGGCGCTGGCCTCGTCGTCGGAGTACGGCACCGGGTCGATCACCGACAGCTGCACGCGGCCGTGCGAGCGCGCGACGATCTCCTGCAGCATGTCGCGTACGCGCTGCTCATAGCTGCGCAGCTTGGGCAGGTCGCGCGTGGCGTGCTCGGAAAAATACAGCGTGAGCCGCAGCGGCCGTTGCAGATGGTCGACGATCTGCAGGGTACCGGGCGACAGCGTGTACAGCTTGTCCGCGGTGAGGTCGATGCGCCGCGCGCGCAGCCAGTGCCCGCTGGAGACGATCAGCGACGCGGTGACCAAGGCAAGCAAGGTCAGCGCGACATGGATCGCGGCGCGCCGGCTCACGTGCAGCGGCTTGTGGAATGCCCCGGGCAAGCGCAGGCGCGGCATCTCAGCGCACCCGCTTCAGTTCGAGCAGCAGCACGCCGGCTATCAGCCAGCCCAGCGTGCTCAGCAGGAAATACGCCAGGTCGCGCAGGTCCAGCACGCCGCGCGCGATCGCCTCGAAATGCCGGAGCATGCTGAGGTAGGCCAGCGCGTTGACCAGCCGCCGCGGCAGCGCGCCGGAGAAGAAATCCATCACCTGCGGCTGCCCGGCCAGGATCAGCAGCACGCAGACCACCGCAGTGAGCACGAAGGCCACCACCTGGCTGCGGGTGAGCGCTGACAGGCAGGCGCCGATCGCCACGAAGCTGCCGGCCATCAGCCAGCTGCCGAGGTAGCCCGCGAAGATCGCCCCGTTGTCGGGCGAGCCGAGGTAGTTCACCGTGAGCCAGATCGGGAAGGTCAGCGCCAGCGCCATCCCGATGAACAGCCAGGCGGCGAAGAACTTGCCCAGCATCGCCTGCCAGAGCGTCACCGGCAGGGTCAACAGCAATTCCAGCGTGCCGCCTTTGGCCTCTTCGGCCCACATGCGCATGGTGACCGCCGGCACCAGGATCAGGTACAGCCACGGGTGCATCACGAAGAACGGCTGCAGGTCGGCCTGGCCGCGTTCGTAGAAATCGCCGGTGTAGAACGTGAGGATGCCCGCCAGCACCAGGAAGATGACCAGGAACACCCAGGCCATCGGCGTCACGAAAAAGCTGCGCAACTCGCGCCGCATGACGGCATTGACCGGGCTCATGACGCCCCTTCCTGCGCGGTGGTGATCTGGCGGAACACCTCGTCCAGCCGGCCACGTTCAAGCTGGATCTCGGAGACCTCGAGGCCCTGCTCGCGCAGCAGCTGCTCCACCGGCTCGAGGATGCGCGCGCCCGGCTTGGGGAACACGGTGACGCGGCCGTCCAGCGGGTCGACCTCGATCGCCGCCACCTGCGGCAGGCGCCCCAGCATCTCCTGCGAGACGCCGCTGCCCGCGGCGCTGAACGATACCGCGCCGTGGTAGCGCGAACGCGCCTCCAGCTCGGCCGGTGTAGCGTCGGCCTGCAGGCGCCCATGCGCGAGGATCACCACGCGGTTGCACAGCGCATGCACTTCCTCCAGCAGGTGGGTGGAGATCAGGATGGTGCGTTCGCGCGCCATCGCATCGATCAACTGGCGCACCGTGTGCTTCTGATTCGGATCGAGGCCGTCGGTGGGTTCGTCCAGCATCAGCACCGGCGGGTCGTGCAGGATCGCCTGCGCCAGACCGACGCGTCGGCGCAAGCCCTTGGAGAGCGTCTCGATGCAGGTTTCCAGCACGCTCTCCAACTGCAGCCAGCCCACCACCTCGTCGAAACGGCGGCGCCCCACCTCCGCACCGAGCTTGCGCATGCGGGCGATGAACACCAGGAACTCGCGCACCGTCATCTCGCCGTAACTGGGCGCGCCTTCGGGCAGGTAGCCCAGCGCGCGGCGCGCCGCCAGCGGCTCGCGCTGCACGTCGTGACCGCAGACCCGCGCGGTACCGCTGGTGGGCGCGAGGAAGCCGGCAATCATGCGCATCGCGGTGGACTTGCCCGCGCCATTGGGGCCAAGCAGGCCCAGCACCTGACCCGGTTCGGCGCGGATGCTCAGCGCATCCACCGCAATGAGGTGGCCGTAGCGGCGGGTGAGTCGTTCGGTCTCGATCATGGATGAGCGGGCGAAGAAATCCCATGCAATGTACCGCAAGGACGCGGCAAGGTTCCGCCGCATCGGCACGAATGGCGTAGTGGCAGGTTGCCGTGCCTAGCGTGTCCGGGGTCGCGACAGGGTGTGCCGATGGCGGCGTGCGCAAGAAAAAAGGCCCTTCCGGAGAAGGGCCTTTCGGTGATGCGACCGCTGGGGATCAGTTGCTTGCCGCAGGTGCCGGTGCGGAACCGGCGGGCGCCGGGGCGCTGCCGGAGGCGGCCGGCTCCACGTCCAGGGTCGGCTGCTTCATGCCGGCGGCCTGTTCCGGGGTCTGGTTCGGCGCGTTGGTGATCGGCAGGTACACGTCGTATTCGGCGTAGCTGGTGATGTTGCCCTGCGCGTCCTTCACCTCGGGCTTGGCGAGGATGTCGTAGCTGCGGTGGACCACGTCGTCGAACTTGTAGCCGTGGGTCAGCGCATAGGCCTTCAGCATGTCGCGGGTCTGCGGTATACCGGCGGCGGTGCCGTTCCACACGCCTTCCAGCGCCGCACCACCGAACGCCAGGGTGGCGCGCACGTTGCCGTCCACCACGAGGCGGCCGTGGCCGTCGTGATCGCCCGGATTGAGCGTGGCCGGAGCGGCCGGGGCAGCAGCGGTGCTCGCGTCGGCCGGGGCGCTGACGTCCGTCGCCGGCGTGGTCGGCGCGGTCAGCTGCTGGGTCTGGCCGTTGACGTTGAGGCTGCTCGAATCGATCGGCATCGCCACGTCGAAGGTGTAGGTGGTGTCGCCGTAATTGGTGGTGAAGACGATGCGCGGGCCGGTGACGTTCACGCCCAGCTTCTTCGCCGCGGCCTGGATCTGCGCCACCGCCTTGTCGACGGTGTCGGCCAGGCCTTCGATGCCGTCCTTGCGCTGGATCGAGGCCGGCACCAGCAGCACCGGGGTCGGTTCGGTCTGGCGGATGTACGGGATCAGGTCACCGTAGTTGACGTTCGGCACCGCGGCCAGCACGTTCTGCAGGCTGTTCAGGCCGTACTGGATGAACGCATCGGGATCGCCGTGGATGTAAAGGTTGGCGAAGCGGTTGACCAGGTTCCAGCCGTACTTCACGTCGTACGACCAGGTGACCTTGGTGAGCTGGTTGCGGCTGCCCTGGCGCTCCAGGTCGAAGGTGAAGGTCTTGTCGTAGCCCTTCCAGCCGTTCTCGATGTCCCACACGACCTGCGCGGTCTTGGCGGTGCCGTCGACCTTGTTGAAGTTCGGGGTGGCGCTGTCGATGGTGATCGAGCCATTGCCCACGGCAGGGTTGCCGCTGGCCCAGCTGATCTCGGCGCCGGGGCCGTAAGACTTGCCGGAGAAGGTGTACTTGATCTGCGGGTCGCGCGCGGTCAGCACCGAGTACTCGGGCAGGCGGCGCAGGTTGTCCACCACGTCGTACACCTGGCGCATGTCCTTGCCGAGCACCAGCGAGCGCTCGATGTGGCCGCTGCCGGGCATCACCACCGCGGCTACCACGCCAATGCCGATGACGATGGCACACGCCATCAAGAATTCAAGAACACGAACACGCATCATTCCAGGGTCTCCGAGCGTTGGTACGCGGTACTCAGGTGTTGCCCCAGCCGTCGTGCGAGCCGTGCAGTTGGCTCGAACACGGGGAGATGGCGGGGGTCGGCAAACGCCGAAGGCTGGGATGTTACTTGCTCGTGCGCCGGAACGCCATCGGCTCGCGGCAAGCCGTTTGGACGGCCACAAAGCCTTGCTGCGCCTGGCTTGCCGGCACGTGGCCGGCATTGCGCCGCAGCATCCGCGCGCGCATGGCGGGCGCCGCCGCGCGGCCCGTCAGACGATGCCGAGCTCCAGCGCCTTGAGCA
The DNA here is from genome assembly GCA_021805685.1 of Pseudomonadota bacterium. GTDB lineage: Bacteria > Pseudomonadota > Gammaproteobacteria > Xanthomonadales > Rhodanobacteraceae > Rhodanobacter_A. The sequence continues at coordinate 6,541 of JAJZET010000168.1, read as the reverse complement.
CGGCCCGGGTGCGGTCGCGCACGCCCAGCTTGGAGAGGATGTTGGAGACGTGGTTCTTCACCGTGCCCTCGGCCACCTTCAGCGAGTTGGCGATTTCCTTGTTGGAATAGCCGCCGGAAAGCAGCCGCAGGATCTCGGTCTCGCGCTCGGTCAGCGGGTCGGGCTGCTCCAGGCTGGTGAACTGGTTCTGCATCCGCCCCACCCCGGCCAGCAGCCGCTGGGTGACCATCGGCGCGACCAGCGAACCGCCGGCGGCAACGGTGCGCACGGCCTCCACCAGTTGTTCCAGCGAGACGTCCTTCAGCAGGTAGCCGCGCGCGCCGGCCTTCAGGCCCTGAAGCACCAGTTGATCGTCGTCGAAGGTGGTGAGGATGATGGTGGGCGGCAGCTCGTTGCGCGCGGACAGCGCCTGCAGCACTTCCAGCCCGCTCATGTTCGGCATGCGCAGGTCGAGCAGCACCACGTCGGGCTTGACCCGCGGGATCTCCTGCACCGCCTGCGCACCGTCGGCGCACTCGGCCACCACGCGGATGTCCTGGGCAAGGTCGAGCAGCGAGCGTACGCCCTGGCGCACCAGGTTCTGGTCGTCGACGAGACAGACGGAAATCATCGCGGATCCTCGAAGCGGTCGTCACGCCGGCGCGGCGGCGCACGACGAAGGGAACAGGGCGGTGTCCGAACCGCAACATTCTGGCATGCGGAAACCGTGCGGGGCGAACCGAAAACGCGCATCACGGCACACTCAGCGCGGGAGGCTCGGTGCGCGAGGGCGCGTGCGCCAGCTCCTGCTGCTCGTCCAAGGGCAGCCGCACGGTGAGCGCAAAGCCCTCGCCCGGCGCGGTTTCCAGCGTGAGGCTGCCGCCGAACTCGGCCAGCCGTTCGCGCATGCCGGACAGGCCGTTGCCCGCCTCCGGCTGCGTCGCGCCGCGGCCGTCGTCGCGTGCGTGCAGGCCCAGCAGGCTGGGCCCGGCATAGGCGAAGGTCAGCCACAGGTGGCGCGCGCCGGCATGCTTGGCGGTGTTGGTGATGATCTCCTGCGCACAACGCAGCAGGACCTGGGCCCGGCGCGGGTCCTCCACGCTGAAGCGCGGCGGCATCGACACCTGCACGCTCAACCCCGGCACGCCCTCGGTGAGGCTGCGCAGCGCCTGGGTGAGGTCGATCGCGTCGTCCTGGCGCAGCTCGCTCACCGCCTCGCGCACGTCGGCCAGCAACAGCTTGGCGGTGGCCTGCGCCTTGCGCACATGCGCCACGGCGTCCGTGTTGCAGACATGGCTGGCCACCTCGAGGTTCAGGCTCAACGCGGTGAGGTGGTGGCCGATCAGGTCGTGCAGTTCGCGCGCGATGCGCATGCGCTCGGCCAGGCGGCTGGATTCGGCCAGCAGCGCGCGGGTGGCGCGCAGTTCGGAGTTGAGCCGGCGCAGCGCCTCGCGCTCGTCGGTCTGCCGGCTGGCCACCATCGAGGCGACGAAGGCCAGCGCGCAGATGCCCAGGTAGATGATGGTCTGCACGAAGGCCAGCATCAGCGTGGGGTACTCGGGAAAGCGGGTAAACACCGCCACCAGGCAGGCGTTCTGCAGCACGATGCACAGCACGCCCAGCCAGAACGGCAGCAGCCACGGCAGCACCATCGCCATCACCGCCAGGAACATCGCGGTGAGGCCGCTGTGGCTGTACCAGCCGACCGCCAGCGAGGCGAGCGTCATCACCATCAGGCCGAGCAGCCGCAACCCGAGGTGGCGCCGCGAACCGAGGTCGTAGGTCACCGCCCAGTACAGCACGCCGAACACCAGGTAGCAGACCGACCACAGCAACAGGGCGAAGTCAGGGCGATGCAGCATGTTCAACCGATCGGCCGACCAAGGCGTGAGCAGGGGCACGCCCACGCACAGGTAGGTGAACAAGCCGGCGAAGCGCAGCAACCGGACGTGGCTGAAATTGACCTGGGACATGCCCCGCATGATTGGACACGCGCCCCGCCCGCGCAATGCGCGGGAAGTCATCCGTGACCAACGGCACGCCGCCGTTTTACGGCGCCTTTACATACGGCGCCGCGAGGTGTGCCGCTGGCGGGCGCATGCCATAATGCGCGCTTGCCGCGTGGCCGCGCCGGCCCAGGCCCACATCATCCCCTGCGGAGCAACGAATGGCCCTCGCCATCCGCGACGTCAGCGAGCACGACCTGGATGCCGTGCTGGCCCTCAACAACGCAGCCGGTCGATCCATCATCGCCCTCGATGCCGCGCAGTTGCGCTACTTCTTCGAGCGCGCCGATTACTTCCGCGTGGCGGAGATCGACGGCCATCTCGCCGGCTTCCTGATCGCGCTGCGCGAAGGCAGCGACTACCAGAGCCCGAACTACCGCTGGTTCGCCGAGCGCTATCCGCAGTTCGTCTACATCGACCGCATCGTGATCGCGAACGCCTACCGCCGCCACGGCCTGGGCCGCATCTTCTATTGCGATGTCACCAGCTACGCCGAGGTACGCGTGCCGCTGCTGGCGTGCGAAGTGTTCCTGGAGCCGCGCGACGACGTGGTGGTGCTGTTCCACGGCACCTACGGTTTCCAGGAAGTGGGCCAGCAACGCATGGGATCGAAGGGACGCCAGGTCAGTCTGCTGGCCAAGGAGCTGCCCAGCTACGCCTACGTGCGCGAGACCTGGCTCACGCATGGCGGGCTGCCCGACGTGCCCTGGCTGGCCGAACGCCTGCAGGACAAACCCGCGCCCAACCCGCGCCGACTCGCCGGGGACCGCGCCCAGTGAATGCAACCATGGAAACTTCCGACGCCTGCGACCTGCGCTTCGGCCAGGTCGGCATCGCCAACGTGCGCATCAAGCGCGTGGACGCCGCCGCGCTGTGCGAAGAGCTGGAGCGGCGCGTGCGCAGCGCGCCGCAACTGTTCTCCCGCGCCGCGGTGGTGCTGGACCTCAGCCACCTGCTGAAGCTGCCCGACGACGGCACCGTCGACGCGCTGCTGGAAGCCGTGCGCAGCGCCGGCATGCTGCCGGTGGGCCTGGCCTACGGCACCAGCGAAACCGAGGCGCTGGCCAAGCGCATGGGCCTGCCGCTGATCGCCAAGTTCCGCGCCGCCTACGAGCCGGTCGGCGCCGGCGACGCATCGGCCCCGGCCGCAGCGGCGGCACCGGCGCGCGAAGCCGCACCTGCCGCACCCGCCGTGGAGGACGCCGGCGGCACGCTGCACCACGACGGCGCCGTGCGCTCGGGCCAGCAGGTCTATGCGCGCGACCGCGACCTCGTGGTCACCGGCGCGGTCGCCAACGGCGCCGAAGTGATCGCCGATGGCGACATCCACGTCTACGGCGGCCTGCGTGGCCGCGCCATGGCCGGCGCGCAGGGCAACGCCGACGCGCGCATCTACGTGCACGACTTCCGCGCCGAACTGGTGGCCATCGCCGGCCACTACCGCGTGTTCGAGCAGATTCCGAAAGACCTGGAAGGCCAGTCCGTGCGATGCTGGCTGGACGGGGAAAAACTCCTGCTGGCCAAGTTCTGACCCGCCGCAGGCGGCGACAACCACAACAATAAACGTTACCGGGAGATGGTTCCTTGACCGCTGAAATCATAGTTGTCACTTCGGGCAAGGGCGGCGTCGGCAAGACCACGACCAGCGCCTCGCTCGCCACCGGCCTTGCGATGGCCGGCAAGAAAGTCGCGGTGATCGACTTCGACGTCGGCCTGCGCAACCTCGACCTCATCATGGGTTGCGAGCGCCGCGTGGTGTACGACTTCGTCAATGTCGTGCACGGCGAGGCCGCGCTGAAGCAGGCGCTGATCAAGGACAAGCGCCACGACAACCTGTTCGTGCTGGCCGCGAGCCAGACCCGCGACAAGGACGCGCTGACCCAGGAAGGCGTGGAGAAGGTGCTCGACGGCCTCTCCGAAGACGGCTTCGACTACATCGTGTGCGACTCGCCCGCCGGCATCGAGAAGGGCGCCCACCTGGCCATGTACTTCGCAGACATGGCGGTGGTGGTGGTCAACCCCGAGGTGTCCTCGGTGCGCGACTCCGACCGCATCCTCGGCCTGCTCGCCAGCAAGACCCGCCGCGCCGAACGCGGCGAGCCGGCGGTGCGCCAGCACCTGCTGCTGACCCGCTACAACCCGGCGCGCGTCGCCAACGGCGACATGCTCAGCGTGAAGGACGTGGAAGAGATCCTCGGCATCAGCGTGGTCGGCGTGATCCCGGAATCGGAACAGGTGCTGGCCGCTTCCAACTCTGGCGTGCCGGTGATCCTCGACGAGGCCTCCAACGCCGGCCACGCCTACCACGACACCGTGGCCCGCATCCTCGGCGAGGAACGTGCGCTGCGTTTCCTCGAAGTGCCGAAGAAGGGTTTCCTGCAGCGCGTGTTCGGAGGCTGAGCCGATGGGCATTCTCGACTTCCTGAAACGCAAGCCGGAGCCCACCGCCGGGCTCGCCAAGGAGCGCCTGCGCATCATCGTGGCGCAGGAGCGGTCGACCCGCGGCGCCCCGGACTACCTGCCGCTGCTGCGCAACGAGTTGCTCGAAGTCATCAAGAAGTACGTCCACGTCGATCTCGATGCGATCAACATCAACGTCGAGCACGACAGCGGACACGAGGTGCTGGAGCTCTCGGTGGCGCTGCCCGACGGCAAGCCGGCGTCCAACCCGGCAACCTGATGCCTTTCCCCCTCTCCCCGGAGGGGGAGAGGGAGCGCCATGTCCAGCCCCGTGTTGCGCCTCGCCGATATCGACACCGGCACCGTCGAATCCCTGCTCGCCCGCTACGGCCTCGCGCTGCGGCGCGTGGACGACGGCGCGCCGATTCCCGGCAGCTACTGGGGTGACGAGGAGGCCGGCATCATCGGCCACAGCGTGTATGCGCGCGGCGACACGCCGGTGCATTCCCTGCTGCACGAGGCCTGCCACCTGATCGTGCTGCCACCCGAGCGGCGCGCCGCGGTGCACACCGACGCCACCGACTCGATCGAGGAGGAGGACGCCACCTGCTACCTGCAGATCGTGCTGGCCGACGCGCTACCTGGCGCGGGCCGCGCACGCCTGATGGCGGACATGGACGCCTGGGGCTACAGCTTCCGGCTCGGCTCCACCCGCGCCTGGTTCGAGCAGGATGCGGAGAACGCACGACGCTGGCTGGTCGAACGCGGCCTGCTCACGCCCGAAGGCCGCCCATCCGCGCCGGCTGACGCTACGATGCGCGCTGCCGACTGACCCCCTCTACTCCTGCAGGCCCGCCGTGGCGCGATCAACGCACGACTCCTTCGACCTCGACCACCTGCGCCGCCGCGTGGCACGCGGCCTGATGCGCCTGCTGTACGGCAAGGGGGCCGAACCCAGCGGCGAGCCGCTGCCGCGGCGCGGCATCCATCGCATCCTGGTCTGCCATGTCAGCCACACGCTGGGCAACGCGCTGCTGCTGACCCCGCTGATCCAGGAGCTGGAAGCCACCTGGCCGGGCGCCGAGATCGACATCGTCACGCGCAGCCAGGTGGGCAAGCTGCTGTACGGCCACTACGACCGTGTCAGCCAAGTATTCCAGCTGCCGTCGCACGGCTTCGGCCATCCGGTGCAGTGGCTGCGCGCCACGCGCGGCATGCGCAAGGCGCATTACGACCTCGCCATCGACGTGGATCCGCAATCGCAGACCGGCCGCCTGCTGCTGCTGAAGGCCCGCGCCCGCTGGACGCTGGGCTTCCGCGGCGCGAAGAAGCACGGCAGCGTGACCCACGCGGTGGACGTGCCCGAGCACGTGCAGAGCAAGGGGCAGCGCCCGGTCTATCTGCTGCGCAAGGCCCTTGGCGCCGATACCGAAGGCACCTACCCCGCGCCCGACCTGCGTCTCGACGCCGGCGAACGCGCGCAGGGCCGGCGCCTGCTGGATCGCGTCCTTGCCGCGTCGCCTGCCGATCCGGCGCAGCGCAAGGTCATCGGCGTGTTCGCCAACGCCACCGGCCCCAAGTTCCTCGGTCCGGACTGGTGGAACCCGCTGCTGGCCACGCTGGAACAGCTGCGCCCCGACTGCCGCCTGCTGGAGATCGTGCCGATGACCGGCCGTTCGATGTTGGGCTCGCGCTACCCGAGCTACTTTTCCAGCGACCTGCGCCAGCTCGGCGGCGTGCTGGCCAACCTCGACGGCTACTTCAGCCTCGACTGCGGCATCATGCACCTGGCATCCGCCTCCGGCGCGCCCACGCTGGGCATCTTCACCACCACGCACGCCGAGGAATGGGGCCCCTACGGAGCCGGCAACCATGCGATCGCCGCCTACGGCAACTTCGGCCCCGAGGCGACGGCACGGGAGCTTGCTACCCGCCTGTAGATCCGCGCTGCGCCAGGCCGCCTGCTGCGCTAGGCTTCCCGCGCTGCCGCATCGCCTCAGCGGATGCGGCCCATCACGCCACGGGGAACCCTCGATGAAACCGCTCCGCCGGATCGCCTGCGCCATCGCCTTCGCCCTGCCGCTTGGCGGCGTCGCCCTTGCCGCGCAGCCCGCCCCCGCCGTCACCGCGGCGGCCGACCAGGCCTTCACCCGCCT
>JAJZET010000143.1 GCA_021805685.1 Pseudomonadota bacterium | reverse complement strand
CGAGGGGCTGGCGGACTGGATCGGGGCGCACGTCAACGCGCTGACGTTCCTTGGCGGGGTGCCGAAGCTGCTGGTGTGCGACAACCTGCGCGCCGGGGTGACGGCGGCGTGCCGCTACGAGCCCGGCATCAACCGCACCTACGAGGAGATGGCGGCCCACTACGGCACCGCGGTTGTGCCGGGTCGGGTGCGCCGCCCACGCGACAAGGCCAAGGTCGAGGTCGCGGTGCTGATCGTCGAGCGGTTCATCCTGGCGCGTCTGCGCAACCGCCGCTTCCTGTCGCTGGGTGAGCTGAACGAGGCGATCCGCGAGGTGCTGGGCGATCTCAACGCCCGGCTGATGCGCCGGCTTGGCGCCAGCCGCCGTGAGTTCTTCGCGACGATCGATCGGCCGGCGCTGCTGCCACTGCCGCCCGCGCCATACGCCTACGCCGAGTGGCGGCGTTGCCGGGTGGCGCCTGACTACCACGTCGAGGTGCATGGCCACTTCTACTCGGTGCCGTCGCGGCTGATCCGCGAAGTGGTCGAGGCGCGCATCACCGACACCACGGTCGAGATGTTCCATGCCGGCAAACGGGTGGCCGCGCATCCGCGCTCGGCGATGAAGCATCGGCACACGACGGTCCCGGAGCACATGCCGAGCGCGCACCGCCGCTACGCCAGCTGGACGCCGGCGCGGCTGTTGTCCTTTGCCGCCGAGGTCGGCCCGGGCACGGCGGCCCTGGTGGAGACGATCCTGCGTACCGAGCCGCACCCCGAGCAGGGCTTCCGGGCCTGCCTGGGCATTCTGCGGCTGGCCAAGACCTGCGGCGAGGCCCGGCTCGAGGCGGCCTGTCAGCGCGGGCTGACGATCGGGGCGCGGACCTACGGCTCGATCGCCTCGATCCTGCGTACCGGCCTGGACCGTGCCTTCCAGGAAGATCCAGCGCCCGACCCCACTCCCCTGCCGCACGCGAACATCCGCGGCCGCGGCTACTACCACTGAAGGAGGAACCTGATGCTCGCCCACCCCACCCAGGAACGCCTGCTTGCCCTCGGCCTGACCGGCATGGCTCGCGCGCTCGACGACCAGCGACGACACCCCGACATCGCGGCCTTGAGCTTCGAGGAACGGTTCGCGCTGCTGCTCGACCGCGAGGCGACGGAACGCGAAAACAAGCGGCTGGTCACGCGGCTGCGGTTCGCCGCCCTGCGCCAGCAAGCCGTCGTCGAGGATATCGACCTGCGCGCGGCCCGTGGTCTCGACCGCGCGCTGTTCCAGAAGCTGGCCGCCGGCGATTGGATCGACCGCAAACAGAACCTGCTGGTCATCGGCCCGACCGGGGTCGGCAAGTCCTGGATCGCCTGCGCGCTCGGCCACAAGGCCTGTCGCGATAACCGCTCGGTCGTCTATCACCGGGTGCCCCGGCTGCTCGAGGCCTTGGCGCTGGCCCGCGGCGACGGGCGCCACGGGCGGCTGATGAAGACGCTCGGCCGGGTGCAGTTGCTGATCCTGGACGACTGGGGCCTGGCGCCGCTCACCGGCGAGCAGCGCCGCGACCTGCTGGAGATCATGGACGAGCGCCACGAGCGCGGCTCAACCATCGTCACCAGCCAGGTGCTGGTCGATCACTGGCACGAGGTGATCGGCGACCCGACCATCGCCGACGCCGTGTTGGACCGGCTGGTTCACAACGCTCACCGCCTGGTGCTGAAGGGAGAATCGCTGCGAAAGCGGGCCGCCAAGACGCTGGCGCTTGACGCCGAAGCCGCCGCCTGACCCCATAGCCATGCCGACGACGACCCTGTCCGGGATCGGTTGGAAGCCCTGTCCGCCTTGGATCGGAATCACTGTCCGGCTTCAATCGGAATCGCCGTCCGCCATCATCGGAATCCGCAGCCTGATCGGCCACCTCGCGCCATTGCTTGCGGGCTGCCGCCGCGTCGTTCTGGGCAAACGCGGTGCCGACCCAGGCGGAGACGATGCGGCGCTGGGTCTTGCCGGCGTAGGCCAGCGCGTTGCGCATGAAGTGCACCCGGCAGCGCTGCCAGGTGGCGTTCAGCACCTTGGTGATGGCCGCCTTCAGCCCCTCATGCGCGTCGGAGACCACCAACTTGACACCGCGCAGGCCGCGGCGGGCCAGGCTGCGCAGGAACTCGACCCAGAACGGCTCGGCCTCGCTGTGGCCGATCGCCATGCCGAGCACCTCACGCCGTCCGTCGGTGTTGACGCCGACCGCGACGATCACCGCGACCGAGACGATGTGGTGCCCGCGCCGGGCTTTGACGTAGGTGGCATCGAGCCAGCTTGAGCCGCAGAGCGGATCAAGGGGCCACTCGCCCTCGATCGGGCGGGTGAGGAAGGCTTGCGCCCGCTCGTCGATCTCCCCGCACAGGCGGGAGACCTGGCTTTTGCTGATCCCCTCCATGCCCATGGCTTTCACCAGGTCGTCCACCGAGCGGGTGGAGACGCCCTGGACATAGGCTTCCTGGATCACCGCGGTCAGCGCCTTCTCCGCCGTCCGCCGCGGCTCCAGGAAGGCCGGGAAGTAGCTGCCGCGCCGGAGTTTGGGGATGCGCAGCTCGACCGTGCCGGCGCGGGTCTGCCAGTCGCGGTCACGGTAGCCGTTGCGCTGGTTGCGGCGCTCGGCGGTGCGTTCGCCGGGGGCGGCGCCGCAAAGCTCCTCAGT
>JAJZET010000187.1 GCA_021805685.1 Pseudomonadota bacterium | reverse complement strand
TACCGCAAGACGCCTGGCGCGCCGCCGACGCTGCTGCTCTCGCAGACGGTGCGCGGCAAGCGGAGCCAGGTGACGCTGCAGTGCGCGCCCGGGCAAATCACTCTCGCCGCGCGCTACGACGTGGGGGTCGATCGTGCGCCCTTGCTTGCCGCGCGCGCCATGTATGCCTACTTCGAGGTGGGCGAAGACCCCTGGCAGCAGCGTACTGGCAAGCGTCCGCGTGCGGATGGCGATGCGCTGGTGTTCTCCCGCCAGATGCCGTTTGCGCAGTTGGTGCCGTTGCTGCAAGCCGGCTCGCTGGGCGTGTGGTTCGAGATCACCGGCAGCCCCGTGCGCGTGGGCTTCTGGGTCGCTCCGTCGCAGGTATGGACACTCACCCAACCGTTCCTCGCCGACTGCCAGGCGCTGCAGCCGGGCTACGTGCCGCCGCGCGCTTCCGGGAAGCCTGTCAAACCCTCGTTCTGGCGGAGGCTGTTCCGCCGGCATTGACGACACGGGCGATGCGTATGCCATCGGCGCGTCCATCGACCACCGCCCGGATGTGGCGGGGACGCAGCCGGTGCTCTCGTCGGTATGATCCACCGCCTGCACAGATAGCGAGCAGACAACGAAGGGCGGCCGTGGGCCGCCCCTTGCGTTGGAACGAAGATGGCTCCGGCGCCTCCGGCGCGAACCTCTCCCGTGCAGGAGTGGGCTCGAGCCAGGGAGCGAAGGCGATTACACCGCCTCGAAGATGCCGGCGGCGCCCATGCCGGTGCCGATGCACATGGTCACCATGCCGTACTTCTGCTTGCGCCGGCGCAGGCCATGCACGAGGGTGGCGATGCGCACCGCGCCGGTGGCGCCGAGCGGGTGGCCGAGCGCAATGGCGCCGCCCAGCGGATTGACCTTGGCCGGGTCGAGCTGGAGATCGCCCATCACCGCCAGCGCCTGCGCGGCGAAGGCTTCGTTGAGCTCGATCCAGTCGAGCTGGTCCTGCGTGATGCCGGTCTGGCGCAGCGCCTTAGGGATCGCTTCCTTGGGGCCGATGCCCATCACCTCGGGTTTGACGCCGGCCACCGAGAAGCCCACGAAGCGCGCCAGCGGCTGCAGGTTGTATTCCTTGATCGCCTTCTCGCTGGCCAGCAGCACGGCGCCGGCGCCATCGGACATCTGCGAGGAGTTGCCGGCGGTCACGGTGCCGCCGAACTGGCCGTTGCGGAACACGGTCTTGAGCTTGCCCAGCACCTCGGCGGTGGTGCCGGCGCGCGGGCCTTCGTCGGCGCGGATGAGACGGCTGTCGGTGACGATGCCGCGGGTGGCGAGGTCGGGGTAGCGGTCGTCGAGCTGGAACGGGCTGATCTCGTCGTTGAACTCGCCGGCGGCCTGCGCGGCCAGCGCGCGGCGATGGCTTTCCACGGCAAAGGCGTCCTGCGCCTCGCGGCTGACCTTCCACTGCTTGGCCACGTTCTCGGCGGTGATGCCCATGCCATAGGCGATGCCGATGTGCTCGTCGCTGAAGATCGCGGGGTTCATCGCGATCTTGTGGCCCATCATCGGCACCATGCTCATGCTCTCGGTGCCGCCGGCGAGCATCAGGTCGTCCTCGCCGAGGCGTATGCGGTCGGCGGCCATCGCCACGGCCTGCAGGCCGGACGAGCAGAAGCGGTTGATGGTGACGCCGGGCACGGTGTCGGGCAGGCCGGCCAGCAGCACGCCGATGCGCGCCACGTTCATGCCTTGCTCGGCCTCGGGCATGGCGCAGCCAATGATGGCGTCGCCGATGCGGTGCGGGTCGATGCCCGGCGCTTGCGCCATCACGGCCTTGATGACGTGAGCCAGCATGTCGTCGGGGCGGGTGTTGCGGAACACGCCGCGCGGCGCCTTGCCGACCGGGGTGCGGGTAGCGGCGACGATGTAGGCGTCTTGCACTTGCTTGGTCATGGGATTTGCTCCGTGGCGTCGCGCGTGGAGCGGCGACGCGTCTTCTGTTTTGATCGTCGTCCCGGCGTTGGCCGGGATCCAGTGTCGTTGTCGTGGGTCGAAGTCGCTGGGCCCCGGCCTGCGCCGGGGCGACGACGCATCAGTTCCTGAGCGGCTTGCCGGTGGTCATGGTGTGCGCGATGCGGGCCTGGGTCTTGTCGGTCTTGGCGAGCTCGACGAAGTGCTTGCGCTCCAGCTCCAGCAACCATTCCTCGTCCACCAGCGAGCCGCGCTCGACGTTGCCGCCGCACAGGCAGTCGGCGATGCGGGTGGCGATGGCGATGTCGTGCTCGGAGGCGAAGTAGCCGGCCTGCAGGTTGGCCAGCGAGGCCTTGAAGGTAGCGGTGCCCACGTCGCCGGCGACCGGCACGTTGCGTTGGTACAGCGGCGGCCGCCAGCCGGATTCGGCCAGCGACAGCGCGACCTGCTTCGCCACATAGAGCAGTTCGTAGGCGTTGAACACGATCACGTCGCTCTCGCGCAGCAGGCCCATGTTCTTCGCCTCGATGGCGCTGGGCGAGACCTTGGCCATCGCCACCGTCTCGAACACCTTCTTCAACGACTCGAACGGGTCGGCCGGGTTGGCCTTGGCCGCGCGCACGGCCAGCTCGTGCAAACCGCCGCCGGCAGGCAGCAGGCCCACGCCGGCCTCGACCAGGCCGATATAGCTCTCCAGCGCGGCGACGGTGCGCGCGGAGTGCATCTGGAACTCGCAGCC
>JAJZET010000286.1 GCA_021805685.1 Pseudomonadota bacterium | reverse complement strand
ATGCGCTCGACGCGGCACAGCGCCCGCAGCATCGGCACGATGCTGTCGAACAGCCCTGCGTCGTCGAACTGTCCTTCGATCAGCAGCGGCACCTGCCGCGCCGGCGACACACCCAGCTGACTGCGCAGGCTGCGCACTTCGTTGACGGCGATGATCAGCGTTTCGATCTGCGTCGATTCGGTCTGGAAACGGCGCGTGTGCGCCCGGAAGTCGTCCAGCGCAGCGCCCGACAGCCGCTCGGGGTGCGGGTCGATGCACGGATACGGCCGCGCCAGGATGCTGCCTGTATCCAGTCCCAGCCGCGGCGCCACTTCCTGCCAGATCTCCTCGGTGATGAAGGGGACGATCGGGTGCAGGGCGCGCAGTGCGGCCTCGAGCACGACCAGCAGGGTGTGCCGGGTGGAGGCCGCGGCCTCCTGGTCTTCGCCGCCCAGCGCCAGCTTGGCCAGCTCGACGAACCAGTCGCAGTAGTCGTTCCAGACGAACTGGTAGAGATCCTGCGCCACCAGGTCGAAGCGGTAGGCGGCGAAGTTTTCGGCGATGCTGCGCATCTCGTTCCAGAAGCGCACGTGGATCCACTTCTCCGCCGCCGTGCGCAGCGGCGGCTCGCCGCTGGCGCTGAAGCCCTCGGTGTTCATCAGCACGAAACGCGCGGCGTTCCACAGCTTGTTGCAGAAGTTCTTGTAGCCTTCCGCTCGCTTGAGATCGAAGTTGATGGTGCGCCCGTGCGTGGCCAGCGCGGCGAAGGTGAAGCGCAGGGCGTCGGTGCCGACCGCCTGGATGCCATCGGGATAATCCTTGCGAATGCGCTTTTCGACCCTGGCACGCACCTGCGGGATCAGCAGGCTGGCAGTGGACTTCCGCACCAGCTCCTCGAGGCCGATGCCGTCGATCAGATCCAGCGGATCGATGGTGTTGCCCTTGGACTTGGACATCTTCTGGCCTTCGGCGTCGCGCACGATGGCGTTGATGTAGACCTCGCGGAAGGGCACGCGGTCTTTCAACGCCTGTCGCTCCGGTGTGTAGCTGCCATCCGGATTGCGGCCGACGAAATAGGTGGTCGCCATCACCATGCGCGCCACCCAGAAGAAGATGATGTCGAAGCCGGTGACCAGCACCGCGCTGGGCAGGAAGGCCTGGTCGCTGCGCCAGTCGGCGACGATTTCGCCGCGCTCGTTGCTCACCGGGCCATCCAGGTTCGGCCAGCCCAGGGTCGAGAACGGCCACAGCGCGGAGGAGAACCAGGTGTCGAGGACGTCGTCGTCCTGTTTCAGGCGCTCGGGCCATCCTGCATTGAGGAGCTTCTGCTCAATTTCCTCATTCGAGTCCGAGGGGAGCAGTTCGGCGCGCTTGAGTATTCCGCTATTCCCGGTCGAATCGAGCCATTGGCCGTGCGCTTCAAAGGATGTTTCGGCCACGTAGTAACGGCCGTGTTTGTCATACCACGCTGGAATGCGGTGCCCCCACCAGAGCTGGCGGCTGATACACCAGTCCTGGATGTTCTCCAGCCATTGCGTGTAGGTGGTGCTCCAGCTCTCCGGCACGAACCGGATCGCGCCCGAGGTCACCGCCTGCAGCGCCGGTTCGGTGATGGCCTTGCGCCCGCCCGGCCGGCCGTCGGGCAGCGCGTCGCGGGTGAGATCGACGAACCACTGGTCGGTCAGCATCGGCTCGATCACCGCGCCCGAGCGCTGGCTGATCGGCACCTGCAGCTTGTGCGGCTTGGTCTCGACCAACAGGCTCTGGGCTTCGAGGTCGACCAGAATCTGCTTGCGCGCTTCGTAGCGGTCGAGGCCCCAGTAGGGTTCGGGAATACCGATGTCCTGGGCAACATCCACCACATCGCGGACTTTGCCGGTGGCGCCTGGTCGTGCAGCGGCGCTGGTCCATGACCTGTTGTCGATGATCTTTGCATCCAACGTCAGCACGCTGAGCATCTGCAGTCCGTGCCGCTGGCCGATCGCGTAGTCGTTGAAATCATGCGCCGGCGTAATCTTGACGCAGCCAGTGCCGAAGTCGCGGTCCACGTAGTCGTCTGCGATCACCGGGATCTCGCGCCTGGTCAGCGGCAGCGTCAGCATCTTGCCGACCAGATGCGCGTAACGCTCATCCTCGGGATGCACGGCCACGGCGACGTCGCCCAGCATGGTCTCGGGACGCGTGGTGGCGACGATCAGCCCGCGCTCGCCATTCGGCCCGCGCAGGGTTTTATCCGTGAACGGATACAGGATCGACCACAGGAAGCCGTCGCGCTCCTCGTTGTCGACCTCCAGATCCGACACCGCCGTCTGCAGCACCGGGTCCCAGTGCACCAGGCGATTGCCGCGGTAGATCAGCCCGGCGCGATACCACTCGACGAACACCTTGCGCACCGCGGCGGACAGGCCCGCGTCCATGGTGAAGCGCTCGCGCGACCAGTCGACGCTGGCGCCGAGGCGCTGCATCTGCTTGCCGATGGTCGAACCGGAGTGTTCCTTCCACTGCCAGACGAGCTCGACGAAGGCCTCGCGGCCGAGTTCGTGGCGCGTCTTGCCCTCGGCCGCCAGCTGGTTCTCGACGATCTTCTGGGTGGCGATGCCGGCGTGGTCGGTGCCGCCCTGCCACAGCGTGCGCCGGCCGGACATGCGCGCGTGGCGGATCAGCGCATCCATGATCGTCTGCTGGAAGGCGTGGCCCATGTGCAGCGTGCCGGTGA
>JAJZET010000060.1 GCA_021805685.1 Pseudomonadota bacterium | reverse complement strand
GTCTTCGAGAAGCTGCCCATGTCACCGACCGCCGTATAGGAGCCACGGCGTGATCGGCATGTAGGAGCCAGTGGCTGACCGGCGTATTGGATCCGCTGCGTGATCGGCGTAATGGAGCCAGTGCCGGATCGGCATATAGGAGCCAGCCGGCGCCGGGTTGACGGGCGTTTCGAACACAGCGACGCCGTCTCTACCCTTCGGGCTTTTTGCCCGGAGGGCCAGAGATGGCGCGCAGGAGATTCGAGATGCATCACTACCGACAGGCCCTGCTGCGCATGCGCCAGGGCGACTCTGACCGCGAGGTCGCCGCGGCGCGCGTCATGGGCAGGCCCAAGGCGGCGCAGTGGCGGCGCATCGCCAGCGAGCACGGCTGGCTGGACCCCGCGCAGCCGCTGCCCGACGACGAGGTCATTGCAGCCGCACTGGGCAGCCCGCGCAAGGCCAGCACCACCATCTCCACGCTGGAGCCGCACCGGCAGCGCTTGAGCGCCTGGGTCGAGCAAGGCGTCTCGGGCACCGCGATCCACGCCGCGCTGAAGCGCCAACACAGCTGGACAGGCAGCTACTCGGCCGTGCGCCGGCTGGTCGCCGACATCCGCAGCCAGCTGCCGCCCGAGACCACCTGCCGGCTCGACTTCGAGCCCGGTGACGCCGCGCAGGTCGACTTCGGCGCCGGTCCCACGCTCGTGCACCCCGATGGCCAGCCCCGGCGCACCTGGGCCTTCGTGATGACGCTGGCCTCCAGCCGCCACCAGTACGTCGAGTTCGTCTGGGACCAGACGGTGGCTACCTGGCTGGGTTGCCACCGCCGCGCCTTCGAGTGGTTCGCCGGTGTGCCCCGCCGCGTGATCATCGACAACGCCAAGTGCGCCATCACCCGCGCCTGCGCCCAGGACCCCACGGTGCAGCGCGCCTATGCCGAGGCCGCTGAGGGCTACGGCTTCAAGATCGACCCGTGCCCGCCGCACGACCCGCAGAAGAAGGGGATCGTGGAGTCGGGCGTGAAGTACCTCAAGGGCAACTTCCTGCCGCTGCGCGCCTTCCGCGACCTGGCCGACCTCAATGCCCAGGCCCGCACCTGGGTGATGGACGAGGCCGGCGTGCGCTGCCATGGCACCACCCGGCGCACGCCGCTGGCACTGTTCGCGCTCGAAGCGCCACTGCTGCAGGCGCTGCCCGGCCAGGCGCCGGACCTGGGCACCTGGCACCGGGTCAGCCTGCACCGCGACTGCCATGTGCAGTTCGAGCGGGTGCTGTACTCGGCGCCGTTCACGCTGGTGGGCAAGATCCTGTGGCTGCGCGCCACCGACGCGGCCGTGGCGCTGTTCGAGGACTACCGCCACGTGGCCACCCATGCGCGCGGGCGCCGCCCCGGCCAGCGCGTGACCGTACGCGAGCACCTGCCGCCCGAGGCACAGGCCTTCTTCGGCCGCGATCGCGCCTGGTGCGCCACCCAGGCCGAGCGCATCGGCCCGTCTTGCGTGGCCTTGATCGAGAAGCTGCTCAGCGATCACATCCTGGAGCGCCTGCGTGCAGCCCAGGGCGTGCTGGCCCTGCTCAAGCCCTATGGCGCCGCCCGGCTGGAGGCGGCCTGCGCCCGCGCGATGGCGCACGGCTCGCCGCACTACCGCACCGTCAAGACCATCCTGGCCACCGGTGCCGACCAGCGCACCGACGTGCCCGCGGCCACGCCGCCGGCCTATGGCCGCACCCGCTTCACTCGACCGGCCACCGAGCTGTTCGCCGATGTCACGCCCACCCACCCGCAGCTCGACTTGCTGCACTGAAGAAGGAGACAGTCCCCATGAACCTGAACCCCGCACCCGAGTTGGCGCCGCAGTTGAAGCAGCTGCGCCTGTCCGGCATCTTCGACTCGCTCGAAGCCCGCAACCGCCAGGCCATCGAGGCCAAGCTGGCCTACACCGACTTCCTGGCGCTGCTGATCAGCGACGAGGTCGCCCGGCGCGAACAGAAGAAGTTCAGCACCCGGCTGCGCCGGGCGCAGTTCCGCACCACCAAAACGCTGGAGCAATTCGACTTCGAGCGGCTGCCGCAGCTCAACCGCGCCCTGGTGCACGACCTGGCCACCGGGCGCTACCTGCACGAGAAGGCGCCGGTGCTGATCGTCGGGCCGTGCGGCACGGGCAAGAGCCACCTCGCGCAGGCCCTCGGGCACTGCGCCGTGCGCCAGGGCGTGGACGTGGTGTTCACCACCTGCACCAGCCTGACGCAGAGCCTGAACGCGGCCAGGGCCACAGGCGGCTACGAGCGCAAGCTGGCCGCGCTGGCCAAGGTACCGTTGCTGATCATCGATGACTTCGGCTTGAAGCCACTGCGCGCGCCGGCCGACGAAGACCTGCACGACCTCATCGCCGAGCGCTATGAGCAGGCCGCCACCATCGTGACCAGCAACCTGGACTTCCCCGAGTGGGACCAGGCCTTCCCAGCCAACCGCCTGCTGGCCAGTGCAAGCCTGGACCGGCTGCGCCACAACGCCTACTGCCTGGTGCTCGACGGGCAGTCGTACCGGGCGCCCAAACAGCTCGCCGGCAGCGTCAAACCGGCAGCCCAAAAGCCATCAAAATCCATCCCGGCGTAACCCCCTCGGAACGTCCGTTTACCCACCTGGTGCTGGCTCCAATACGCCGAACATCGGTGGCTCCATTACGACGGTCGGTGACACCGGTCAACCGACCGACCAGT
>JAJZET010000146.1 GCA_021805685.1 Pseudomonadota bacterium | reverse complement strand
TGGTGGGCGGTACAAGGATCGAACTTGTGACACCTGCCGTGTGAAGGCAGTGCTCTACCGCTGAGCTAACCGCCCGCCGGGAGCGCGCAAATATACGGGGTGAGGGCGGTCAGGTCAACCATGGCGTGGCGCTCGCGTAGAATGCCGGCTTTCACCGCCATCCGGAACGCGCCATGCCCCATGACTTCGCCCAGGCCCTGCAGGCGCTGCAGCACTTCCAGCTGACGCCGTGGAAGGCTGTCGGCCTGCTGGGGTCGGTGATGTTCACCAGCCGCTGGTTCGTGCAGCTCTACTACACGCGCAAGCACAAGCGGGTGGTGATGCCGCTGGCGTTCTGGTGGCTGTCGGTGATCGGCAGTTCGCTGCTGCTGGCCTACTTCGTGGTCGGCAAGAACGACTCGGTGGGCATCATCTCGAACTTCTTCCCGGCCTTCGTCTCGATCTACAACCTCGTGGTGCACCTGCGCCACCACAAGAACAACGTCACCGGCGACGAAACGCCCTGAGCGCCGATCATTCCGGATCGTAGTCGAGGTTGGGCGCCAGCCAGCGCTCGGCTTCCCCGCGCGTCCAGCCCTTGCGCTGGGCGTAGTCCTCGACCTGTTCGCGGGTGAGGCGACCGACCACGAAGTACTGGCTGCCGGGGTGCGCGAAGTACCAGCCGGAGACGGCTGCCGCCGGATACATCGAGAAGCCTTCGGTAAGCTCGATGCCGGCGTTGCCGGTGGCATCGAGCAGGCGGAACAGCGTGGTCTTTTCGGTGTGGTCGGGGCAGGCGGGGTAGCCGGGGGCGGGGCGGATGCCCTGGTACTTCTCGGCGATCAACGCGTCGTTGTCGAGCTTCTCGTCGCGCGCGTAGCCCCAGAATTCGCGGCGCACGCGTTCGTGCATGCGTTCGGCGAAGGCTTCGGCGAGGCGGTCGGCCAGCGCCTTGAGGATGATCGCGGAATAGTCGTCGTGTTCGGCGTGGAAGCGTGCAAGGTGCGGCTCGATGCCGAGGCCGGCAGTGACGGCGAAGCCGCCGATCCAGTCGCGCTTGCCCTGTTCCTTCGGCGCGATGAAGTCGGACAGGCAGAAGTCGGGGCGTTCGGCGGGCTTGTCCGCCTGCTGGCGCAGGTGGTGGAGCACCACGGTGTCGCCACCGTCGTCCAGTTCGATGTCGTCGCCCACGCTGGCGGCAGGCCAGAAGCCGATCACGCCGCGGGCGACCAGCCACTTCTCCGCGACGATCTTGTCCAGCATCGCCTGCGCGTCGCGGAACAGCTCGCTGGCCTGCTGGCCGACGACCTCGTCGGTGAGGATGGCGGGGTAGTGGCCGGCCAGTTCCCAGGCGTTGAAGAACGGGCTCCAGTCGATGTAGCCGCGCAGTTCGCCGAGGTCGTAGTCGTCGAACACGGTGAGGCCGGGTCGTTTTGGCTGTGGCGGTTCATAAGCCGCCCAGTCGCAGGCGTAGCGTTGCGTGCGTGCCTTGTCCAGCGGCACCAGCTGCTTGCCGGGACCGCGGTTGCGGTGGCGCTCGCGCACTTCCGCGTATTCGGCGCGGATCTTCGCCATGAAGTCGTCGACCAGTTCCTTGCTGACCAGCGACTGCGCCACGCCTACGGCGCGCGAGGCGTCCTTCACCCATACGCAGGGCGACTTGTAGTGCGGCTCGATCTTCAGCGCGGTGTGCGCGCGCGAGGTGGTGGCGCCGCCGATCAGCAACGGGATGCGGAAATCCTGCCGCTGCATTTCGCGCGCGACGTGGCTCATCTCCTCCAGCGAGGGCGTGATCAGGCCGGACAGGCCGATCATGTCGGCGTTCTCGGCGATGGCGGTATCGAGGATCTTCTGCGTCGGCACCATCACGCCGAGGTCGATCACCTCGAAGTTGTTGCAGCGGAGCACCACGCCGACGATGTTCTTGCCGATATCGTGCACGTCGCCCTTGACCGTGGCCATCACGATCTTGCCGTTGTTCTTGCCCACGTCGCCGGTGCGCAGTTTCTCTTCTTCGATGTAGGGCAGCAGGTAGGCCACCGCCTTCTTCATGACGCGGGCGGATTTCACCACCTGCGGCAGGAACATCTTGCCGGCGCCGAACAGGTCGCCGACCACGTTCATGCCGTCCATCAGCGGGCCTTCGATCACGTCAAGCGGGCGCGCGACCTGCAGGCGCGCTTCCTCGGTGTCCTCGACCACGTACTGGTCGATGCCGTGCACAAGCGCGTGGCTGAGGCGGGCGCGGACGTCCTTCTCGCGCCAGGCCAGCGTTTCGGCGACGACCTCGCCCTTTTTCTTCTTGTAGCGGTCGGCGATCTCCAGCAGGCGCTCGGTGGCGTCGCGGCGGCGGTTGAGCACCACGTCTTCCACGCGTTCGCGCAACTCGGCGTCGAGGTCGTCGTAGATCGCCAGCGCGCCGGCGTTGACGATGCCCATGTCCATGCCGGCCTGGATGGCGTGGTAGAGGAACACCGAATGGATCGCCTCGCGCACGGTGTCGTTGCCGCGGAACGAGAACGACACGTTGGAGACGCCGCCGGAGATGTGGCAGTCGGGGAAGCGTCGCTTCAGTTCGCGGGTGGCTTCGATGAAATCCACCGCGTAGTTGTCGTGCTCCTCGATGCCGGTGGCGATGGCGAAGATGTTGGGGTCGAAGATGATGTCTTCGGGCGGGAAGTCGAGCTCGCGCGTCAGCAACTGGTAGGCGCGCGAACAGATCTCCACCTTGCGCGCGCAGGTGTCCGCCTGGCCCTGCTCGTCGAACGCCATCACCACCGCGGCGGCGCCGTACTGCTGCACCTTGCGCGCGTGTTCGAGGAAGACTGCCTCGCCTTCCTTCATCGAGATCGAGTTGACGATGCCCTTGCCCTGCAGGCAGCGCAGACCGGCCTCGATCACGCTCCACTTGGAGGAATCCACCATCACCGGCACGCGGGCGATGTCGGGCTCGGCGGCGATCAGGTTGAGGAAGCGCACCATCGCCGCCTCGGAGTCGATCAGGCCCTCGTCCATGTTGACGTCGATGATCTGCGCGCCGTTGGCCACCTGCTGGCGCGCGACCTCCACGGCCTCTTCGTAGCGCTCCTCCTTGATCAGCTTGCGGAATTGCGCGGAGCCGGTGACGTTGGTGCGCTCGCCCACGTTGACGAACAGCAGGTCGGGCGTGATGACCAGCGGTTCGAGGCCGGAGAGACGGGTATGGCGAGTGGTGCTCATGCTTCTGCCTCCTCTCCCTTTTGGGGAAAGGATTGAGGTGAGGGGGCGGGGCTTGCGATGGCGCTGAGTGATGCGGGTGCGAGGCCAGCATGGCCCCTCACCCCAGCCGTCTGCCCAATGGGGAGAGGGGGCAGGACACGGCGACGCGGCATCACGCGGCTTCCTGCAGGTCGCCGGGCAGCGTGCGCGGCGGGTAGTCGCGCACGGCTTCGGCAATCGCCCTGATGTGCGCCGGCGTGGTGCCGCAGCAGCCGCCGACGAGGTTGAGCAGGCCGTCGCGGGCGAAGCCGCGGATCACGCTGGCCATCTGCTCGGGTGTCTCGTCGTACTCGGCGAAGGCGTTCGGCAGGCCGGCGTTGGGATGCGTGCTGACGCGGCACTCGGCGAGGTCGGCGAGGGTCTGGATGTGCGGGCGCAGGTCGGCGGCGCCGAGCGCGCAGTTGAGGCCGACGGCCAGTGGTCGCGCATGGCGCACGGAATACCAGAACGCCTCGG
The DNA here is from genome assembly GCA_021805685.1 of Pseudomonadota bacterium. Taxonomy (GTDB): domain Bacteria; phylum Pseudomonadota; class Gammaproteobacteria; order Xanthomonadales; family Rhodanobacteraceae; genus Rhodanobacter_A. The sequence continues at coordinate 39,246 of JAJZET010000146.1, read as the reverse complement.
CGGTCTGGCCGGAGAGCGTGCGGCCGGAGCGGTCGGTGATGGTGCCGGAGATCATCAGCGGCACGCGTGCGCCGCGCTCGCGGAACAGTTCGGACAGCGCGTACAGCGCGGCCTTGGCGTTCAGCGTGTCGAAGATGGTTTCCACCATCACGATATCGGCGCCGCCGTCGATCAGGCCGGCGGCAGATTCGCGGTAGTTGGCTGCCAGTTCCTCGAAGGTGACGTTGCGGAAGCCGGGATCGTTGACGTCCGGCGACAGTGAGGCGGTGCGGCTGGTGGGGCCGAGCACGCCGATCACGAAGCGCGGCTTGCCGGGCGTGAGCGCAGTGAACTTGTCGCAGGCGGCGCGCGCGAGTTTCGCGCCTTCCAGGTTCAACTCGTGCGCGAGGTGCTCGAGGTGGTAGTCGGCCTGGCTGATGCGGGTGGAATTGAAGGTGTTGGTCTCCACCAGGTCCGCGCCGGCCTCGAGGTAGGCCTCGTGCACGCCGCGGATGATCGCCGGCTGGGTCAGCGTGAGCAGGTCGTTGTTGCCCTTGAGGTCGCAGCCGCCACGATGTTCGTGGGCATGACCGTCGTGGTGGTGCGCATGCGCACCGTCATGGCCCTGCTCGAAACGCTCGCCGCGGAAGCCGGCCTCGTCCAGCCGGTGGCCTTGCAGCATGGTGCCCATGCCGCCATCGAGGATGAGGATGCGTTCGGCCAGCGCGGTTTCCAGCAGTGCGACGCGTTCGGGGTGCAGCCAGGGTAGGGCGCTCATCGGTGGTGTCTCACATCGGACAGGTCTTTCTGTGCGAGCAGGCTGATCACTTCGAAATGCGGCGCTTTGCGCTCGCGGCTGATGCGGTCGCAGCTGTGCACCTGCAGCCCGGCGGCCAGGGCGTAGTCGCGCAACTCGGTATCGGTGAAGCCGAGGTTGCGGTGGTCGAACGGCTCCACCACGGCGCGGTGGTCGTGCTTGCCCAGCGTCACCGCGAGCAGGCGGCCGCCGGGACGCAACAGGCGTGCGGCCTCGGCCACGGCCTGTGCCGGGCGCTCGGCGTAGGTCAGCGCGTGCAGCATCAGCACCAGGTCGAAGCGGCGATCGCCGAGCTCCAGCGCGTGCATGTCGCCCTGGTGCACCTCGACGTTGCGGTAGGCATGCAGGCGCTTGCGCGCGGCCTCGACTACGCGTTCGCTGGAGTCCACGCAGACGACCGAGTGCGCATGCGGCGCCAGCAGTTCGGCGGTGATGCCGTCGCCGGAGGCGATGTCCAGCACGTCGCCGGTGCCCAGCAGTTGCAGCAGCGCGCGCGCCAGGGTTTCCCAGGTGCGGCCGGGCGAGTAATGGCGCTCCATGTCGCCGGCCACGGTGTCGGCCCAGCCTTCCGTGCGGGCGCGGTTGGCCAGCACGCCGGGCAGACGGGCGGCGTCTTCCCGCAGCAGGGCATCGTCGATGTTTTCGCGCAGCGAGGCGATCAGTGTGTGCTGGTGCGCGTCGCCCTCGCCATTGGCGCGGTAGTAGGCGGAGACCCCGGCACGACGGTCGCGCACCAGCCCGGCTTCCTTCAGTTTGGCGAGGTGGGTGGAGACGCGCGGTTGCGCCAGGTGAAGCACCGCCGCCAGCTCGGCCACGGTGAGTTCCTCGCCCTCGAGCAGGGCCAGCAGGCGCACGCGGGTGGGGTCGGCAAGCAGCCGCAAGATGCTGGACGCAGTGGCCAGATCCATAGTTATCTATCTATCGCGATATAAGGATGCATAAGGCTAGGCTGCGGATGCCGGCTCGTCAAGGCAGATCCGTCCGGGCGTACACTCGCGACACGCCAGGGCATGAGAGGACGTCGCGTGCAACGCATGGTTGGATGGATCTGTACGATGGCGGCCTGTGTCGCGTTGACGGCCTGCGGCTTGCCCTCCGATGGTCGCGTAAGGCCGGCGTCGAGCCTGTCGGAGCCGCTGGCCTGGGTGCCCGCCACGGCGGAGTCGATCTGCCCCAATGGCGAGCTCCGGTCGATGCATCCGTCCTGCCTGACGCCCGCTCAGCAGCGCGCGCAGGAGCGCAAGCAGACGGCGGAAGAAATCATGCGAATCCGGACGCAGGATCCGTTCGGCAAATAGGCGGGGCGTTGTGCTGCATCCGCACATGAGCCGTTCGGTGCGGAAGCTAAAATGGCGGGCTTTTTCCTCCCATCGGAGTCCCCCATGGATTTCAGTTTTACCGAAGACCAGTTGTCGATCCAGGCGATTGCCCGCGACTTCGCGCAGAAACGCATCGCGCCCGTGGCGGCGGAGCTGGACGAGAAGGGGGAGTTCCCGCTGGACAACATCCGCGAGATGGGCCAGCTCGGCCTGATGGGCATCGAGGTGCCGACGGAATACGGCGGCGCGGGCATGGATCCGATCGCCTACGCGCTGGCGATGATCGAGATCGCCGCGGCCGACGCCGCCACCGCGACCATCATGTCGGTCAACAATTCGCTGTTCTGCAACGGCATCCTCAAGCACGGCACCGAGGAACAGAAGCAGAAGTTCGTGCGCGCCATCGCACAGGGCGAGGCGATCGGTGCCTACGCGCTGACCGAGCCGCAGTCCGGCTCGGATGCTTCGGCCATGCATACCCGCGCGACCCGGAACGCGAACGGTGACTGGGTGATCAACGGCAAGAAGAGCTGGATCACCTCCGGCATGGTGGCGCGCTACATCATCCTGTTCGCCATAACGACGCCGGGCATCGGCGCCAAGGGCGTGTCGGCCTTCATCATCGACACCCAGTTGCCGGGCTTCCATGCGGGCAAGAGCGAACCCAAGCTGGGCATCCGCGCGTCGGCCACCTGCGAAATCGAATTCACCGACTACGTGTGCCCGAAGGAGAACCTGCTGGGCGCGGAAGGCAAGGGCTTTGCGATGGGCATGAGCCTGCTCGACGCCGGCCGCATCGGCATCGCCTCGCAGGCGGTGGGCATCGCGCGCGCTGCGTACGAGGCGGCGCTGCAATGGTCGCGCGACCGCAAGGCCTTCGGCCACCCGATCGGCACCTTCCAGATGACCCAGGCGAAGATCGCTGACATGAAGTGCAAGCTCGACGCCGCCACCCTGCTGACGCTGCGCGCCGCCTGGGCGAAGGGCGAGGCGGACAGGAACGGCGGCCGCTACGGCACCGAGGCGTCCATCGCCAAGCTCACCGCGTCGGAAGCGGCGATGTGGATCACCCACCAGGCGGTGCAGATCCACGGCGGCATGGGCTACTCGCGCGAGATGCCGCTGGAGCGCTATTTCCGCGACGCCAAGATCACCGAGATCTACGAAGGCACCAGCGAGATCCAGCGCATCGTGATCGCGCGCAACGAGACTGGCCTGCGCTGATCCAGCTGTCCCATGGTGACGAAAAAAGCCCCGGCGAGCCGGGGCTTTTTGCTGGGCCGTCCGTGGCCGTGCTGCGTCAATGCCCGCGTCGCGGATCCGAATCGAACGACTGCATGCCCGTGCCCGCGGCGGTCTGCGGCGTGGCATCGCCGTCCAGCTTGTCGCCCAGCAGGCGGCGCACCACGATGTAGAACACCGGGATCAGCAGCACGCCGAAGAGGGTGGCGAACAGCATGCCGCCGATCACGCCGGTGCCGATCGCATGGCGTGCGTTGGCGCCGGCGCCGGTGGAGACGAACAGCGGGAATACGCCGAGGATGAAGGCCAGCGAGGTCATCAGGATCGGGCGCAACCGCAGTCGTGCGGCGTCGATCGTGGCCTCGCGCAGCGTGCGGCCGGCCTTCTGCTCGGCCACCGCGAACTCCACGATCAGGATCGCGTTCTTCGCCGCCAGGCCGATCACCGTCACCAGGCCGATCTTGAAGTAGATGTCGTTGGGCAGGCCGCGCAGCAGGGTGAACACCACCACGCCGAGCAGGCCCAGCGGCACCACCAGCAGCACCGACACCGGGATCGACCAGCTCTCGTACAACGCGGCCAGCGCCAGGAATACCACCAGGATCGACAGCATCATCAGCAGCGTGGCGGCGTTGCCGGAGAGGATTTCCTGGTAGGACTGCCCGGTCCAGTCGAAGCCGAAGCCCTTGGGCAGGTCCTGCGAGACGATCTTCTGCATCTCGTTCATCGCCTCGCCCGAGGCATGGCCAGGCGCCGGCGAGCCCACGATTTCCACGGCCGAGTAGCCGTTGTAGCGGGTCAGCGCGGGCGAGCCCATGCCCCACTTCGCCTGCACCACGTTGGACAGCGGGATCATCGCCGGCGTGCCGTCGGCATTCTTCTGGGTGGTGCTGGGCGTGAAGAAGTGCTGCAGCGCGTCCGGCCCCATGCGGTAGGGCGCATCGGCCTGCATGATCACGCGCTTCACGCGGCCGCCGTAGGTGAAGTCGTTCACGTAGACCGGCGCCAGCATCAGGCTGATCGCGTTGTACACGTCGCTGACCGACAGGCCCATCGACTGTGCCTGCACGCGATCCACCTTCAGGTCGAGCTGCGGCGCATCCTCCAGCGCGTTCGGACGCACGCCGGTAAGCAGCGGGTCCTTGGCGGCCTTGCCCAGCAGGATGTTGCGCGCCTGGGTGAGTGCCTCGCGGCCCTTGCCGGCACGGTCCTGCAGGTACATGTCGAAGCCGCCGAACTGGCCCAGCCCCTGCACCGTGGGGATGTTGACCACGAAGATGCGCGCGTCGCGGATCTGATGCAGCTGCATGTTGGCCTGCTGGATGAAATCCATCGCCGTGCCCTTGCGCTGCGACCAGTCCTTCAACTTGATGAAGGCCATGCCAGCGCTCTCGCTGGAGCCGATGAAGCTGAAGCCGGTCACCTGCAGCACGCCCTGCACCGCCGGATCCTTGTCCAGGATGGTGCGCATCTGCGCCATCACCTCGCCGGTGCGCTGCTTGGTGGCGCCGGGCGGCAACTGGATGACGGCCAGGGCGTAACCCTGGTCCTCCTCGGGAAGGAAGCTGCCAGGCAGGCGGGTGTACAGGTAGCCGGCGAGCACGGCGAGCACGACGAACACGAACATCCAGCGCGGCGCGTGGCGCACCGCGCGGCCGACGTGGCCGACATAGGTGTGCGTGGTCCAATCGAAGAGCTGGTTGAACTTGCGGTAGACGACGTTCTTCTTCTTGTGGTGCTCCGGCTGCAGGAAGCTGGCGCACAGCGCCGGCGTGAACGACAGCGCGAGGAAGGCCGAGAACGCCATCGACATCGCGATGGTCAGCGCGAACTGCTTGTAGATCACGCCGGAGGCGCCGGGCTGCAGCGCCGACGGCACGAACACCGCCGCCAGCACCACGGTGATGGCCACCACCGCGCCGGTGATCTGCCCCATCGCCTTGCGCGTGGCTTCCTTCGGCGAGAGGTTTTCCTCGGTCATGATGCGTTCGACGTTCTCGATCACCACGATCGCGTCGTCCACCACGATGCCGATGGCCAGCACCATGCCGAACAGGGTCAGCTGGTTGATGGTGAACCCCAGCACCAGCATGCCGAGGAAGGTGCCCAGCAGCGCCACGGGGATCACCAGGGTCGGGATCACGGTGGCGCGGAAGTTCTGCAGGAACAGCAGCATCACCAGGAACACCAGGATGATCGCCTCCACCAGCGTGTGCACCACCTCGTCGATGGAGATGTGCACGAAGGCGGTGCTGTCATACGGGCTGAACCAGGAGACGCCCGGCGGGAAGCTGGGCGCCAGTTCGTCCATCTTCGCGCGCACCGCGGTGGACACGTCCAGCGCGTTGGCGCCGGGCAGCAGCTGGATCGCGAACGCGCCGATCGGCTTGCCGTTCCAGGTGGTGTCGAAGCCGTAGTTCTGCGGGCCGAAGCTGATCTTCGCCACGTCGCCCAGCCTGACCGTGGTGCCGTCGGCGTTGGCGCGCAGGATGATGTTGGCGAACTGCTCGGGGGTGGTGAAGCGGCCCTCGGTGGATACCGTGGCGGTAAGGCCCTGGCCGGGAACGGCCGGGTCGGCGCCCAGTGAGCCGGCGGCGAACTGCACGTTCTGCGCCTGGATCGCCGCGAACACCTGCGAGGCCGACAAGCCATAGCCCTGCAGCTTGTCCGGGTTGAGCCAGATGCGCATGGCGTACTCGGAGCCGAACTGCTGGGTGCTGCCCACGCCGGGCACGCGCGAGATCTGGTCCAGCACCTGCGAACCGACGATGTCGTTGAGGCGGTTGCGGTCGATGTTCGGGTTGTCCGATTTCAGCGCCACCACCATCAGGAAGCCGGCGTTGGCCTTGGCCACCACCACGCCCTGCTGGGTCACCTCGCTTGGCAGGCGTGGCGTGGCCAGCGCCACCTTGTTCTGCACCTGCACCTGGGCGATGTCGGGATCGGTGCCGGTTTCGAAGGTCAGCGTGATGCTGGCATGGCCGTTGGCGCTCGAGGACGAGCTGAAGTACAGCAGGTGGTCGATGCCGGTGAGCTGCTGCTCGATCACCTGGGTGACGGTCTTCTCGGTGGTGTCCGCGCTGGCACCGGGGTAGTTGGCATTCACCGTGACCGACGGCGGCGCGATGTTCGGGTACGACTCCACGCCCAGGTTGAGGATGGCCAGCACGCCACCCAGCGAGATCAGGATGGCCACCACCCAGGCGAAGATTGGGCGGTCGATGAAGAAACTCGGCATGATCGGACTCCGTTACTTGCCGGCAGCCGGCGCGGTGCCGCCTGCGGCTGCCTGCGGCTGCCACGGCGAGGCCTTGGCCGGGGCGCCGTCGCGCACGTTCTGCACGCCGGACACCACGACCTGGTCGCCGGCCGCAAGGCCGCTGGTGATCACCCAGTTGCCGCCGCTCATGCTGCTCGCGGTGACGTCATGGCGCTTGACGGTGCCGTTGCTGTCCACCACGAACACGTAGGCGCCGACCGTGTCGCGCAGCACGGCCGCCTGCGGAATGAGGAACACCTTGTGCTGTTCGCCCAGCTTGGCCTGCAGCGTTACGTACATGCCGGGCAGCAGGCTGTGCTTGGGGTTGGGGATCTGCGCGCGCAGGTCCATCGCGCCGGTGGACGGATCCACCGTGGCGGCGGTGAAGTCCAGCGTGCCGGGCTCGGCGTAGACGCTGCCGTCGGGCAGGGTCACCTGCACGCTGGCCTGGTCCGGCTTGGCCAGGGTGACGCCACCGCTGCTCTGCGCCTGGCGCAGCTGCTCCATGTCGGCCACGCTCATGGTGAAGTTCACGTACAGCGGGTCGATCTGGTCCACCGTGGTGAGCAGGGTGGCGCTGCCGCTGCCTACCAGTGCACCCTCGGTCACCTGCTGCTGGCCGGCGCGGCCGTCGATCGGCGAGGTGACGTTGGCGTAACCGAGATTGATGCGTGCCGTCTGCACGTTGGCCTGCGCTGCCTGGACCGCGGCGGCGGCGGTGCGCTCGGAAGCCAGCGCGTTGTCGAGGTCGGACTTGGAGATGTAGCCCTTGGGCGCCAGGTCACGGGCGCGTTGCGCGTTGACCCTGGCGTTGGTGTAGGTGGCCTGCGCCTGCGCCAGCGAGGCTTCGGCGGCGGCCAGTGCGGCCTTCAGCGGCGCCGGGTCGATCTCGAACAGCAGCTGCCCCTTCTTCACGTCGCTGCCTTCGGTGTAGTCGCGCTTCAGCAGCACGCCGGCCACGCGGGCGCGTACGTCGGCGCTGCGGAAGGCCGACAGGCGGCCAACCAGGTCCTTGGTCAACGGCTCGTTCTGCGGCTCTGCGCGGATCACGCCTACCTGCGGCGGCGGCATCTGCATCGGGCCTTGCGGGTGCTTGCCGCAGGCAGTCAGGGCCAGCAGGCCAAGGCACAGCGCGGGGGCGCGCAGATACGGGGATTTCATGGGGACTCCGGAGCGTGCTGATCGTGTTATGGAGAGGACGATTTCGCGTCTCGCCGGGATGGCGCGCGGCGTGGGGCCGTCTACTATACCGTACAGTTCACAATTTGTTGCAGGGATGCGCGGAGATTTCGCCCATGACGAATGGCAGGGGGCGCGCTATCCGGTCCATCGCAGCGGCTGTTTCCGCGTCGGCAAGGCGGGCCCGCGCCGGGGGGCGCATATCGCGTCGTGCACGTCGCGAAGACCTGAATTGCGCTGCAATGCATGACGCTATGCACAAGGCGTTTTGATGAGGCGAAGCGTATCCTTTTCAGGCTTTGTCGCGTCCTTTCGTTCCCACTACAAGCAGATGCCATGAATGCCATTCGCGCAGCCCATGAAGTTCCATTTCAGTCCGCCGTGTTCGAGGCGCTGAAGCAAGCCGGATTCCCCGCCCAGCGCCTTGATGAGGCGCAAATTTTTATCGGAGCCTTCTTCGCACGGATCAGCGCGGGCGATTTCGGCTTGCACACCCCGGAGCAATGGGCTGCGGTGGTCGCCGGCCTGTTGGAGTTCGCGCAGCAGCGCACGGCTGGCCGCGCGGCGGTGCGCGTGCTGACGCCCGAAGCCGGCTACGCCATGCTGCAGATCGTCACCGACGACATGCCGTTCCTGGTCGATACCGTGAGCATGGTGGTCTCGGCGCATGCGCAGATCCATGGCGTGGTTCACCCGGTGCTGCCGATGCGGCGGGATGCCGGCGGCAAGCTGCTGGCCCTGGGCGATGGTCAGGGTACGGCCGAGTCGGTGATGCATTTCGAGGTCGACCGCCTGGTCGATGCCGACGAGTGCAGCCGGCTGATCGCGCAGGTCGAGGCTTCGCTGGACGACGTGCGCGCCGCCGTGGGCGACTGGGCCGCGATGCGCGACAAGGCCCTGGCGATCGCCGATGAGCTGCCGCGGCGCAGGCCAGCGCTGGACGAGACCTCCGCGCGCGAGGCGGGCGACTTCCTGCGCTGGATCGCTGCCGACAACTTCACTTTCCTCGGTTACCGCGAGTACGAGGTGGCCGATGCCGATGGCGAGCACGTGCTGCGCGCCGTCGACGGCTCGGGCCTGGGCATCCTGCGCAAGAACGAGCAGTCGCTGGCGCCGCGCTCGCTGAAAACGCTGGCGGCCAGCGGCCTGCCGCACTCGGGTGCGGTCGACGCGGTGATCCTGACCAAGACCAATGCGCGCTCGCGCATGCACCGCCCCGGCTACATGGACTACATCGGCGTGCTGCGCTTCGGCGACGACGGCCGTGCCGTGGGCGAGCAGCGCTTCCTCGGCATGTTCACCTCCAGCGCCTACATGGCGCGCCCGCAGGACGTGCCGCTGGTGCGGCACAAGGTGGAGGCGGTACTGGCGCGCTCGGGGCTGAAGCGCGATTCGCATTCCGGCAAGTCGCTGCGCCACACGCTGGAGACGCTGCCGCGCGAAGAGCTGCTGCAGAGCAGCGAGGACGAGCTGTTCGCCATCGCCACCGGCATCCTCGAACTGCGCCAGCGCGCGCACACGCGCCTGTTCATGCGCCGCGACCGCTACGGCCGCTTCTTCACCTGCCAGGTGTTCGTGCCGCGCGAGCGCTTCAACACCTCGGTGCGCGAACGCATCGAAAGCCTGCTGGGCGAGGCACTGCATGCCGAGCAGATTGATTCTTCGGTGCTGATGGGCGAGGACGCGCTGGCGCGCCTGTACATCGTGCTGCGCCCGAGGATAGGCGACCAGCCCGGATACGACCTGGCCGCGCTGGAGCAGGGCGTGGCCGCCATTGCGCGCAACTGGCACGACGACGTGCGCGACGCGCTGGTGAAGCTGTGCGGCGAGCACGACGGCGTGGCGCTGGCGAACCGCTACGCGCGCGCGCTGCCGCCCGGCTACATCGACGATGTGAGCCCGGCGGTGGCCGCCGAGGACGTGCGCCAGCTGTCGCTGCTGCAGGGCGACAACGCGCTGCGCATGTCGTTCTACCACCCGCCCAAGGCGCCGGAGACGCTGCGCTTCAAGGTTTACCGTTCCGGCGGCGACATCGCACTGTCCGAAGTGCTGCCGCAACTGGAGAACCTGGGCCTGCGCGTGCTTACCGAGCACGTCTATGAAATCCACGGCGACGGCGTACCGCTGTCGATCCAGGATTTTGAGGTGCAGCCGGTGGGCAAGCTGACCTTCAGCGTGGAGCAGGTCGGTTCGCTGTTCGAGCACGCGTTCGAGCAGATCTGGCGCGGCAACGCCGAAAACGACGGTTTCAACCGCCTCGTGCTGGGCGCCCAGCTGAGCTGGCGCCAGATCGCGATGCTGCGCGGCTACTGCAAGTACCTGCTGCAGGCGGGCACGCCGTTCTCGCAGCCCTACATGGAAGACACGCTCAACAAGTATCCGGCGATCGCCGGCCTGCTGGTGGAGCTGTTCCTCGCCAAGTTCGACCCGCGTCGCGAATCGCTGTCGGCCGAGGAGCGCAAGACGGCTGCCGGGCTCCTGCACGGCGAGATGTCCGCGCTGATCCCGGCGAACGTGCAGGCCGCGAACCCCGCGCTGGTCGACGGTCTCGCCGCCGCGCTGGCGCAGCCGCGCGCCGAGCAGGTCAAGATCATCGAGGCCGCGATCAACCTGCTGCTGGAGAACGTGGACAGCCTCGACGAAGACCGCATCCTGCGCAGCTTCGTCGCGGTGATCCACGCCACGCTGCGCACCAGCTTCTTCCAGCAGTGGAACGGCGCCTACCGCGACTACATCAGTTTCAAGCTCGACTCGCACGCCGTGCCGGAGCTGCCCAAGCCGGTGCCGTATCGCGAGATCTGGGTGTGCGCGCCGCGCGTGGAGGGCATCCACCTGCGCTTCGGCCCGGTGGCGCGCGGCGGCCTGCGCTGGTCCGACCGCCGCGAGGATTTCCGCACCGAGGTGCTGGGCCTGGTGAAGGCGCAGATGGTGAAGAACACCGTGATCGTGCCGGTGGGCTCGAAGGGCGGTTTCTTCGTCAAGAAGCCGCCGGTGGGCGGCGACCGCGACGCGCAGCTGGCCGAGGGCATCGCCTGCTACAAGCTGTTCATCAACGGCCTGCTCGACATCACCGACAACCTGGTCGAGGGCAAGGTCGCGAATCCGCACGACGTGGTGCGCCACGACGCCGACGATCCGTACCTGGTGGTCGCCGCCGACAAGGGCACGGCCACCTTCTCCGACATCGCCAACGCCATCTCGATCGAGCACGGCTACTGGTTGGGCGACGCGTTCGCCTCCGGCGGTTCGAACGGCTACGACCACAAGGGCATGGGCATCACCGCCAAGGGTGCATGGGAGTCGGTGAAACGCCACTTCCGCGCGCTCGGCCGCGATTGCCAGAACGAGGACTTCACCTGCGTGGGCATCGGCGACATGTCCGGCGACGTGTTCGGCAACGGCATGCTGCTGTCGCGCCACATCAAGCTGGTGGCCGCGTTCGACCATCGCCACGTGTTCCTCGATCCGAACCCGGACGTCGAGCGCTCGTTCGTCGAACGCGAGCGCATGTTCAAGCTGCCGCGTTCGAGCTGGGACGATTACGACAAGTCGCTGATTTCCGCCGGCGGCGGCGTGTGGCCGCGCTCGGCCAAGGCCATTCCGGTGTCGCCGGAGGTGCGCGCGGCGCTGGGCCTCAAGGCCGACGTCACCCAGCTGGCGCCGAACGACCTGCTCAACGCCATCCTCAAGGCGCCGGTGGACCTGCTGTGGAACGGCGGCATCGGCACCTACGTCAAGGCCAGCAGCGAGACCCACGCCGACGCCCGCGACCGCGCCAACAACGGCCTGCGCGTGGACGGCAACGAGCTCCGCTGCCGGATCGTCGGCGAGGGCGGCAACCTCGGCATGACCCAGAAGGGCCGCATCGAGGCGGCGCAGAAGGGCGTGCTGCTCAACACCGACTTCATCGACAACTCGGCCGGCGTGGACACCTCCGACCACGAGGTGAACATCAAGATCCTGCTCAACGACGCCGTGCAGCGCGGCGAGCTGAGCGAGCAGGCGCGCAACACCCAGCTCGCCGCGATGACCGACGAGGTGGGCCAGCTGGTGCTGTGGGACAACTATCGCCAGAACCAGGCGATCACCCTGATGGAGCACCAGTCGGTCAAGCGCATCGGCTCGATGGCGCACTTCATCCGCACGCTGGAGGCCGAGGGCTCGCTGGACCGCCAGGTGGAGAACCTGCCCAGCGAGGCCGAGCTGACCGAGCGCAAGACGCGTGGCCAGGGCATGACGCGTCCCGAGCTGTCGGTGCTGCTGTCCTACGACAAGATCCGCCTGTACCAGCAGTTGCTGGATTCCGACGTGCCGGAGGACCCGTACCTCTCCAAGGAACTGGTGCGCTACTTCCCCGCACCGCTGCACGAGAAGTACGCCGCGCACATGCAGCGCCATCGCCTGAAGCGCGAGATCATCGCCACCGCGGTGACCAACTCCACCATCAACCGCATGGGCGCCACCTTCATGCTGCGCATGCAGGAGGACACCGGCAAGGGGCCTGCGGCGATCGCCAAGGCCTACACCGCGGCGCGCGAGATCCTGGATGCACGCGAGCTGTGGGCCGAGATCGAGGCGCTGGACAGCAAGGTGGCCGAGGGCACCCAGGTCGACGCGGTGATGCAGGTGTGGTCGCTGCTGCGGCACATGACCCGCTGGCTGCTCAACCGTCCCGGCGGCACGCTGGAAATCGCCGCCAACGTCGAGCGCTACCAGGCCGGCGTCAGCGCGTTGCGCAAGGCCCTGCCGGAGGCGCTCACGCCGACCGGCAGGGGCGATTTCGCCTGCAGCCAGGAAAAATGGGAGGGCCTGGGCCTGCCCGCCGAGCTGGCCGTGCGGCTGGCGCGGCTGTCCGAACTGCGCGCCGCGCTCGACATGGTCGAAGTGGCGCAGCAGACCGGCGAGCCGGTCGAGAAGGTGGCCAGCGTGTTCTACGAACTGGGCGAGGCGCTCGATCTCGAATGGCTGCGCGGGCAGATCGAGGCGCTGCCGGTGGAAGGCCACTGGCACGCACAGGCGCGTGGCTCGCTGCTGGACGAGCTCAACCACCAGCACCGCGCGCTGGCGCAGCAGGTGCTCAAGCTGGGTGGCGGCAAGGACGTGTCGCCGGTGCAAGCCTGGCTGCAGCGCGACGACGCCACCCTGCAGCACACCCGCGGCATGCTGGCCGAGATCCTCACCCAGAACGCCGACTACCCGATCGCCTCGGTGGCGGTGCGTCGCCTGGCGCAACTGGCACAGGTCCCGGTGTAAGGTCTCGTCGCTCCCTTTCCCCTCCGTCAGGGAGGGTTGGGATGAGGCGTCATCCTGCCGGCGTGTCCGAAGCCCCGCCTCGTGCGGGGCTTCGTTTTTCCGGCGTGCCGCCGCGGCCATGCGGTAAGCTCGGGCGCATTCCAAGGGAGCCAACTGCAGCCATGCGCCTCGCCTTCGTCGCCAGTGACACCAGCGTCGCCCAGCAGGCGCGGCGCAAGCTCGTGGAACGCTACGGCGACCTGCCCGTCGAAAAGGCCGAACTGATCGTGGCGCTGGGCGGTGACGGCTTCATGCTGCGGACGCTGCATGCGCACCTTGCGCTGGGCGTGCCGGTGTACGGCATGAAGCTCGGCCGCGTCGGCTTCCTGATGAACAAGCATCGGCTGGATGAATTGCCCGAGCGCGTGGCGCGCGCCCACGCCGCCGAGCTGTTCCCGCTGGAGATGCGGACCACCGACGCTGCCGGTCGCGCGCACGTGGCGCTGGCTTTCAACGAGGTCTCGCTGCTGCGCCAGAGCAACCAGGCCGCGCATATCGAGGTGAGGCTCAACGAGGCGGTGAAGCTGCCCAACCTGATCTGCGACGGCGTGATGGTGGCTACGCCCGCCGGCTCCACCGCCTACAACCTCTCCGCGCACGGACCGATCCTGCCGCTGGACGCCAACGTGCTCGCACTGACGCCGATCAGCCCGTTCCGTCCCCGCCGCTGGCGCGGCGCGATCCTGCCGCATCGCACCGAGGTCAGCCTGCGTGTGCTCGATCCCGGCAAGCGGCCGGTCAGCGCCACCGCCGATTTCCTCGAAGTGCGCGACGTGCGCCAGGTTTCCGTGCGCCAGGCGGCGGGGCAGGGCGTGCGCCTGCTGTTCGACCCCGAGCACAACCTGGAGCAGCGCATCCTTGACGAGCAGTTCGCGGCGGATTGAGCGATCGCGTTCGCCGTGCGTCTCACGCTGTGCGCACGGCATGCGCTAGATTGACCGCATGCCTGCCCACGACCCTTCCGCCGCCACCGACAATCGCCTGGTCGTCGCGATCTCCTCGCGCGCGCTGTTCGACCTCGGCAACAGCCACGAGCTGTTCGAGCGCGAGGGGCTGGACGCCTACCGCAGCTTCCAGATCGCGCACGAGAACGAGATCCTCAGGCCCGGCGTGGCATTCCCGCTGGTGCAGAAGCTGCTCGATCTGAACAAGCTGGCGGGTGACGTGCCGCCGGTGGAGGTGATCCTGCTGTCGCGCAATTCCGGCGACACCGGCCTGCGCATCTTCAACGCGATCCAGCATTACGGCCTGGAGATCAGCCGCGCGGCGTTCACCAGCGGCGCGCCCACGTCCGACTACATCGCGCCGTTCAAGGCCGACCTGTTCCTCTCCGCCAACGCCGAGGACGTGGGCCGCGCGCTCAAGGCAGGCGTGGCCGCGGCCACCATCCTGCCTAGCGTCGCGCCGCCGCGCATGAGCGAGCAGCTGCGCATCGCCTTCGACGGCGACGCGGTGATCTTCGGCGACGAAGGCGAGCGCGTCTCGCGCGAGGAAGGCCTCGAAGCCTTCCATCGCAGCGAGCACGAACATGCGGACGAGCCGCTGTCGGTCGGCCCGTTCCGCGGCTTCCTCACCGCACTGCACCGACTGCAGGCGGCGTTCCCTGCCGAGAACTCACCGATCCGCACCGCGCTGGTCACCGCGCGTTCCGCACCCGCGCACAAGCGCGTCATCCTCACCCTGCGGCGCTGGGGCGTGCGCATCGACGAGGCCTTGTTCCTGGGCGGCCGCGACAAGGGGCCGTTCCTAGACGCCTTCGGTGCCGACATCTTCTTCGACGACTCCCCGGCCAATGTGGAATCCGCGCGCAAGCACGTCGCCACGGGGCATGTGCCGCATGGCGTGAGCAACCGGTAGCAACGAGACCTAAAGGGGGGGCAAGGCGTGCCCGGTTTTGCAGCATCCAGTGTCGTGTTCAGGCCGTATTCCGCTGCCGACTTCACGGCTTGCCTGGACCTGTTCGATGCCAACTGCCCGGAGTTCTTCGCGCCGAACGAACGGACGGATTACTCCGCTTTCCTTGGGCTCGGCCGGGAGGGGTACCACGTTTGCCTGGTCGACGGAAGCATCGTCGGGGCGTTCGGATTGATCGACGGTGGCGCGGGGTGCACGCACCTGAACTGGATACTGCTTGATCCGCGCTTCCAGGCAGTGGGCATCGGTTCGGCCATCATGCATCGCGTCGATGCTTTGGCACGCGCTTCGGGGAGTGCGCTGGTGCGCATTGCCGCGAGCCACAAATCCGCGCCGTACTTCGGCCGTTTCGGCGCCAAGGCGGTCAAGGTCATTCCCGACGGCTGGGGGCCGGGCATGCACCGCGTCGACATGGAGCTGCGTCTCTGATCGCATGCCGGGGACCCGCCGGCCTCCACACGCTCACCTGCAGGACCCGGCGCAGGCTGGGCCCGGCTCTGCATGTCAGGGCACGAAGTGCCCCTTGCTCGCCGTCCAGATGGCGTACCAGTCCTCCGCTTCGAGCTTCACGTCCAGCGCGGCGACGGCTTCACGCAGCCCCTCGATGCGGCCCGTGCCGGTGATCGGATACGGCCGCGCGGGATGGCGCAGGATCCAGGCATAGGCCAGCGTGCCGAGGCTGATGCGGTAACGTTCGGCGATGGCGTTCATCTCGCTGCGCACGCGCACGGCCTGTTCGCCCTCGCCGCTGAACAGCCGGCCGCCGGCCAGCGGCGACCAGATCATCGGACGCGCGCCCAGTTGCTGCGCCTGGTCCAGCGTGCCGTCGTCCAGCGCAGCCATCGCCAGGGGCGACAGCTCGACCTGGTTCGTCGCCAGCGGATGGTGTGCGTGCAGCAGCGCGAACTGGCTGGTCGTGTGATTGGATACGCCCCAGTGCGCCACCTTGCCTTCGCCCGTCAGCGTGCGGAAGGTCTCCGCCAGCGCGGCGGCATCCATCAGGTAGTCCGGTCGGTGGATCAGTACCAGGTCCAGTTGCTCGGTGTGCAGGTTGCGCAGCGATTGCTCGACCTGCGTGCGGACATAGGCGGCCGAGCTGTCGTAGTGGTTCACCCGGTACGGCCGTTGCGCGGAGCGCAGGCGGATGCCGCACTTGGTCACCAGCTGCATGCGCTGGCGCAGTGCCGGCGCGGCCTGCAGCGCTTCGCCGAACAGCGCCTCGGCGCCGTAGTCGCCGTAGATGTCCGCGTGGTCGAAGCTGGTGATGCCGAGTTCCAGCGCCTGCTCGATCCAGCGCACGCGCTCCTGCACGGAGAGCTTCCAGTCCTTGAGGCGCCACAGGCCGGCGACGACGGGGGAGAGTGGTGGTCGGGGCGGGGTGGGGGCAATCGTCATGCGGGGCTCGGTGCGGTCACGTGGGTGGGCATCATGCAACATGCGGCGCCCGTAAGGGTGCAAGACCGGCCGGCGGTGCACGTGCTTCGGCTGACAGCTGTCACTGGCCGCGTCGCCGGCGCCGTCCTACCTTGGCGCCATCCTTGGGAGGGCAACGACGATGAGCGACAGCGAGAAGGACGCCGGATTCCAGTCTGCGGGAGGGTATGGCCACCGGATCATCCCGGCCTTGCTGGTGGTGGCGATGGGGGTGGTGTTCCTGTGCGGGAACCTCGGCGTGCGGATTCCCTTCTTCAACCAGGCGAACTGGTGGGCGTGGTTCATCCTGGTTGGCGCGACGTGGCCGCTTTCCAGGGCCTGGGAGCGCTACCGCGCGGTCGGTAGCGTGGATGCGGCGGTGGTGCACTCGCTGTTGAACGCGCTTGCCGTCGTGACCGTGGCGATGTTCTTCATCCTCGGTTTGTCCTGGGCGATGTGGTGGCCGCTGTTCGTGATCTACGGCGGTCTGTGCATGCTGGTGCGCGACCCGCGCCGCCGGCGCTGGGACAGGGTGCGCTAACCTGCCCCTCTCGTTCCGTGCCTGGAAGGGCCGATGCTGATCGCCGTCCTGACGATACTGTTCGTCGCCAGTTTCGTCCGCTCGGCGTTCGGCTTCGGCGAAGCGCTGGTCGCGGTGCCGCTGCTGGCCTTTGCCATGCCGGTGACGGTGGCGGCGCCGATCGCCGCGCTGGTGTCGATCACGGTGGCGGGCGTAGCCGTCGTGCAGGACTGGCGGCACATCCATTTCCGCAGTGCGGGCCGCCTATTCCTTGCCACCGCGGCGGGCGTACCACTGGGCCTGTGGGCGCTGCACACGCTGGACGAGCATCGGGTGAAGCTGGTGCTGGGCGTCGTGGTGATGGCGTTCTCGGTTTTCGCCCTGATGCGGCATCGAACGGTCACATTGCAGGACGACCGCCACGCCTGGATCTTCGGTTTCGGCGCCGGCGTGCTTGGCGGCGCGTACGGCATGAACGGGCCGCCGCTGGTGGCGTACGGCGTGTTGCGAGGCTGGTCGCCGCGGCATTTCCGCGCCACGCTGCAAGGCTATTTCCTGCCCGCCAGCCTGATGACCGTGGCTGGCTACGCGCTGACCGGCTTGTGGACGCCGACCGTGACTCGCGACTACCTGCAGGCGTTGCCGGTGGTGCTGGTGGCCATCGTGCTGGGTCGCATGCTCAACCGGCGCCTGAGCGGCCAGGCATTCGTCCGCTGCCTGTACGCGGGGCTCGCGCTGGTCGGCGGGATGCTGCTGCTGCAGTCGCAAGGGTGGTTGGGCGGTTAGTCACAGCACCTTCGTGCGTCGCCACCAGCCTGTGGTCCTCTCTTCGCGCACCAGGGTGAACAGTCCGGCGCCGAGTATCATCACGATGCCGACCAGCATGGGCCAGTCGAGGCGGTCGCCGAAGAACCAGTAGCCGAACACGATGGCCCACAGCATCTGGCTGTACTGGGTGGGGGCGACGCGGTTGGCGGGGGCGATCAGCGTGGCGTGCATCAGCAGCACGTTGGCCAGCGCGGCGAGCAGGCCGTAGCCGGCGAGCAGCAGGGACTGCTGCAGGTCGGGCCACACCATGTGCGGCAGCATCAACAGGCCACCGGCGACCAGCGGGCCGATGATGCCGGCGCCGTACAGGCTCATGCGCTTCTCGTCGCTGCCGGCCATGCGCAGCGCCACCACCGACCCGGCCGCCGCCACGCTGCACGTTATCGCGGCGAGATGGCCGATGCCCAGCGCGCGGAAGCCCGGGCGCAGCACCACCAGCACACCCGCGAAGCCCACGAATACGGCCGTCCAGCGGCGCCAGCCCACGTGCTCCTTCAGCAGCAGCACGGAGAGGATGGTCACGAAGATCGGCATCAGGAAGATCATCGAGAACACCTCGGCCATCGGCAGCAGGGTGAACGCGGTGACCGAGGTGATGTTGCCCACCGCGCCGGCCAGTGCGCGCACCCACCACAGCGCCGGGCGGCGTGCCGAGAACACGTCGTGCCAGCGGTCGCCCTTGCCCATCACGAAGGGCAAGGCTGCCAGGCCAAGGAGGCCGCCGAAGAACACCGATTCGTAGGGCGGCACGCCGCCGTGCACGGCTTTCACAAAGGCGTCGCTGATGGCGAAGGCAGCAAAGCTGGCGAAGCCCAGCAACACACCCTTGAGCATGGGGTTTCCGAGGCGAGGGAACAGGCGTGCATGATCGCATGCAAGAGCCGGTTCCATGTTTCTGTGCAACCCGAAAGGTCGGCCTGCTTGCCGCCAGACCGGCGTGATCCCCCGGTCGCGCACCGGCGTCGGCTCCGTGCTTCCCGAAGCCGGGTCCCTCCCTGGAGGGCCCCCGGCTGCCTTCCCGCCTCCCTGGCCTGCGTGCAAACGGCCCCCGGACCAGGCCACAAGCAGGCCGTGGGGCGGGCTCTCCCTTGCTGCGCCCCGTCATGACCGGCACCGGTCGCCCCGGGTAGAATCCCGGGTTTCCCTGTTCGCACTGGAACGCCCATGGCTGCTGCCCGCCTGAACCCGCTTGACCTGTACGACGTCCGCTCGCTGCTCACCGACGAGGAGCGCATGGTGCAGGACACCGTCGGTCGTTTCGTCGACGAAAAGGTGCTGCCCATCATCGGTGACTGCTTCGACCAGGCGCGCTTCCCCAGCGAGCTGGTTCCGGAAATCGCCAGCCTCGGCCTGCTCGGCGCGACCATCCCCGAGAAATACGGCTGCGCTGGCATGAGCGGCGTCAGCTACGGCCTGATCTGCCAGGAGCTGGAGCGCGGCGATTCCGGCCTGCGCAGTTTCGCCTCGGTGCAGAGCTCGCTGGTGATGTACCCGATCTACGCCTACGGCAGCGAAGAGCAGAAGATGGAATACCTGCCGAAGATGGCGGCGGGCGAGATCATCGGCTGCTTCGGCCTGACCGAGCCGCACGGTGGCTCCGACCCGGCCAACATGAAGACGAACGCGAAGAAGGACGGCGGCGACTGGGTCATCAACGGCGCCAAGATGTGGATCACCAACGGCAACCTCGCCCAGGTCGCGGTGGTGTGGGCGCAGACCGAGGACGGCATCCAGGGCTTCATCGTGCCGACCGACAGCAAGGGCTTCACCGCCCAGCCGATCCACAAGAAGATGAGCCTGCGCGCCTCGGTGACCAGCGCGCTGTTCCTCGACAACGTGCGCGTGCCGGACGCCAACCGCCTGCCCAACGTGAAGGGCCTGAAAGGGCCGCTGGGCTGCCTCACCCAGGCACGCTACGGCATCACCTGGGGCCCGATCGGCGCCGCGCAGGCCTGCCTGAAGGAAGTGATCGACTACACGTCCGAGCGCGTGCTGTTTGGCCGCCCGCTGGCCGCCAACCAGGCCATCCAGCTCAAGCTGGCCGACATGGCCCGCCGCATCACCACCGCGCAACTGCTCTCGCTGCAGCTCGGCCGTCTCAAGGACGCCGGCGCGATGCAGCCGACCCAGGTCTCGCTGGCGAAGTGGAACAACGTGCGCATGGCGCTGGACATCGCCCGCGAGTGCCGCGACATCCTCGGCGGCGCCGGCATCACCACTGAGCACGGAGCGATCCGCCACGCGCTCAACCTGGAATCGGTGATCACCTACGAGGGCACCGAGACCGTGCACCAGCTGGTGGTGGGTCGCGAGCTGACCGGCATCAACGCGTTCTGACCATCAACACCCTCTCCCTTGCGGGGAGAGGGTGGGGGTGCGGGGTCGCTCCTGCGATGGCGTCCGCTCGAAACGGGTCTTGGCGCCGGCGAGCCGCAAGCATGAACCCTCATCCCAACCCCTTTCCCGCTGGGAGAGGGGCCTCCAGGAGCCCGAGTCTTGCGCGTTCGCGACAGTTATATCGAAATCGATAGATCGATCCTGCGCACGGGTTGCGACGCATGAGCCACCTGCCGCCAGCCTTGTTCGTCGCTCTCGCCGAACTGGTACCCGAGCTGCACGTGCACTGTGCGGAGCCGTGGTGCCTGATCGGCAGTGCGGCGGCGCGCCTGCTCGGTGCCGAGGTGGGCGTGGCCGACGTCGACGTGCTGGTCACGCGCGTGGATGCCGAAGCGCTTGCAGCGTTGTGGGCCGATCGCCGCGACGCCGCGCATAGGCCGGCCGACGGCGACCGCTTCCGCTCGCAGTTCGCCCGCTTCCGTTTTCCCGGCATGCCGGTGGAGGTCATGGGCGGGCTGGAACTCGACCAGGGCGAAGGCTGGCAGCCGGTCTCGCCGGGGCGGCTGGTGCTGGCCGGCGTGCAGGGCATGGCCGTACCGGTGCCTTCGCTGGACGACCAGATCCGCCTCTTCGAATCCTTCGGCCGCGACAAGGATCGCGAGCGCGCCGCCGCCTTGCGCCGGCTGCGCCAGTCCGCCGTGCTTTCCATCGTTTCCTTTTCCTGACGGCCTTGCCATGACCACCACCTCCGCCCCCATCGCCGCCCGCCACAAGGGCTTCAACCGCGCCGAGATTGTCGACCAGAACTTCACCGAGTTCGTGCAGCTGTGGCAGGGCGACGTGCGCCGCGCGCCGCATGACGATGACGCGGTGCTGCCGGGCAGCGCGCTCGATGCGCGCGGTTTCCGCGAGCTGCTGGAGTCGCAGCTGATCTCGCGCCACCTCGACCTGATGGCGCGCGTGCTGCGCGTGCAGAACAAGGTGTTCTACACGATCGGCTCGTCCGGCCACGAAGGCAACGCGATGGTGGCGCGGCTGACGCGGCACACCGACCCGGCCTTCCTGCACTACCGCAGCGGCGGTTTCATGGCCGAGCGCTTCCGCAAGCTGCCGGGCATGGATCCGGTGATGGATTCGGCGCTGTCCTTCGCCGCCAGCAAGGACGACCCGGCCTCCGGCGGCCGCCACAAGGTGTGGGGAAGCAAGCCGCTCTGGGTGCTGCCGCAGACCTCGACGATCGCCTCGCACCTGCCCAAGGCGCTGGGCACCGCGGTCGCCATCGACCACGCCCGCCGCATCGGCCACACGCTGCCGATTCCCGACGACTCCATCGCGATCTGTTCGTTCGGCGACGCTTCGAGCAACCACGCCACCGCGCAGACCGCGTTCAACGCGGCGGCATGGACCGCCTACCAGAAGCTGCCCGCGCCGGTGCTGTTCGTGTGCGAGGACAACGGCATCGGCATCTCGGTGAAGACGCCCACGGGCTGGGTGGCCAGCAACTTCCAGTCGCGTTCCAACCTCGATTATTTCTACGCCGACGGCCTCGACCTCGCCGAGGGCTACGCCCAGGTGCGGCGCGCCGTGGAGCACTGCCGCAGCACGCGCCGACCGACCTTCCTGCACCTGCGCACCACGCGCATCATGGGCCATGCGGGTACCGACTTCGAGATCGAATGGCGTTCGATCGAGGAACTGGTGGCGGTGGAAGCCACCGATCCGCTGCTGCGCTCGGCCGCCATTGCGCTGGAGTCGGGCCTGTACACCAAGGACGCGCTGCTCGAACTCAACGAGACCATCCGCAAGCGTTGCTTCGCTGCCGCCGAGGAAGCCGACCGACGCCCGAAGCTGGAGCGCCTCGACGACGTGATGGCGCCGCTGGCGCCGTACACGCCGGCCAAGGTGAAGGCCGAGGCCGAGCGCGCCGACTACGCCGAGGCACGTCTCAAGGCGTTCGGCGGCGAGGCCAAGCTGCCGGAAAGCCAGCCGCCACGCCATCTGGCGATCCAGATCGGCCAGGCGCTGCACGACATCATGGCGAAGTACCCCGAGTCGCTGCTGTTCGGCGAGGACGTGGCGCAGAAGGGCGGCGTCTACACGGTCACCAAGGGCCTGCACAAGGCGTTCAAGAACACCCGCGTGTTCAACACCCTGCTGGACGAGACGATCATCCTCGGCCTGGCCCAGGGCTACGCCAACATGGGCATGCTGCCGATCCCGGAGATCCAGTACCTGGCCTATTTCCACAACGCGGGCGACCAGATCCGCGGCGAGGCGGCCAGCCTGCAGTTCTTCTCCAACGACCAGTACCGCAACCCGCTGGTGATGCGCGTAGCCTCGCTGGGCTACCAGCGCGGCTTCGGCGGCCATTTCCACAACGACAACTCGATCGCCGCGCTGCGCGACATCCCAGGCCTCGTCGTCGGCTGTCCCAGCCGCGGCGACGACGCGGCGACCATGCTGCGCACGCTGACCGCGCTGGCCAAGGTGGACGGCCGCGTGTGCGCCTTCCTTGAACCGATCGCGCTTTACATGACCAAGGACCTGTACGAGGCCGGCGATGGCCAGTGGCAGTTCGCCTATCCCGTGCCGGGCGAGGCGATGACGCTGGGCGAGGGCCGCGTCTACAACGACAAGGCGAAGGACCTGGTGGTGTTCACCTTCGGCAACGGCGTGCCGATGGCACTGCGCGCAGCCCGCACCATCGAAGCGGAGCTGAAGTGGAAGGTGCGCGTGGTCGACCTGCGCTGGCTGGCGCCGCTCAACGACGCCTTCATCGCCGCGCAGGCGAAGGATGCCAAGCGCATCATCGTGCTGGACGAGGGCCGCAAGAGCGCGGGCGTGGGCGAAGGCGTGATCACCGCGATCGTGGAGGCAGGGCTCGGCGCCACGCCGCTGCAGCGCGTGGTGGGTGCGGACACCTTCACCCCGCTGGCCGGCGCCGCCTTCCTGGTGCTGCCGGGCGAGGCCGACGTGGTGGCGGCGGCGCGCAAGCTGGCCTGAGCAAGCGCAGCTGCTGCCGGCACGCCGCCGACGGGCGGGATCAGCCGGCCAGCAGTGCGCGCCCCGTGCCGGCCAGTGCCATCAGCAGCACGGCGGCCCAGCCCAGCATGCCCAGCAGGTAGCCGCCGCCGCGGCGCGCGGCGTCCTTGAGGTAGCCGAGCGCGTACCACACGCGGCCGACGACCCACACCAGCCCTGCCACGCCGGCCCAGCCGCCGTAGCCGTAGCGCGTAGCCAGCCAGAGGGTGGGCAGGAACAGCAGGACTGCCTCCAGCGTGTTCATCTGCACGCGATAGGCGCGCTCGAACGCGGGATGGCCGGTGGTGGCCGGCGCCTTGATGCCGTATTTGCCGCGCGCATGGCCCACCACCCACATCGTGCCGAACTGCAACAACACCGCAAGCAGGACCACCACTTCAGGCAATTGCTGGAGCATGACGCTTCTCGTTTAGGGAGGTGCGCCACTGTAGCGGCTCGTTGCGGCGATGTGCGAAACGCCATCGCCGCAACGCCACAGTCGCGGGAGGGGGCGATGACACCTTCCCCGCCACATCCCGGTCCGGCGCCTGAAGCGGCTCCATGGCGGTAGTACCAGCGACGACGTCGGCTGCGGCCATGCCTTCGCAGGCGAGCCTTGGCGGACGGCGGCCGGGACGGGCCATGCCTGGCTCGCCGCCGAACGGCAGGCAACCCATGCAGCGTGGCATCTTCCGGTGCTCCCCGGACGGCCCTAGAATTCGCCGGCCGCGCGCCTCGGGGTGCGCTTTCGCCGACCTGCATGCGTCATCCCTGCCTGAGCTGCGGCGCCTGCTGCGCCTATTTCCGCATCGCCTTCCACTGGTCGGAAACCGACCCTTCCCTGGGTGGCACGGTGCCCGCCGAACTCACCGAAAAGCTGGACCCGCACCGCGTGGTGATGCGCGGCACGCAGTCGAAGACGCCGCGCTGCGTGGCGCTGGTGGGCGAGATCGGCGTGGCGGCGCACTGCGGCATCCACCCGATCAAGCCCTCGGTATGCCGCGAGGTGGAGCCGTCCTGGGAATTCGGCCGGCACAGCCCGCAGTGCGACAAGGGCCGCATTGCGCACGGCCTGCGCCCGCTGACGCCGGACGACTGGACTGATCCCCCGGGGTTGGACCAGCCGTCGTTGCCCGCGGGCGCCTGAGCGCTTCAGTCGAAGCGGTAGATGTCCATCGCCAGGAAGCCGAGGTCGATACCGGCGTCGATGCGCTGCGCCCAGGCGCCGTCGCCGGCTGCGCCCAGTGCCACGTACAGCGGCAACAGGTGCTCGTCGGTGGGGTGGGCACGCTGGGCGAACGGTGCCTGGCGGCGGTAGTCGAGCAGCGCGTCGACGTCGCCCGCAGCGAGCTTCTGCTCGATCCAGCCGATGAACGGACGCACGTAGGGTGCCTCGCGTTCCGCGCTGTAGCCGCTGCGCAGGTCGTGCAGGTTGTGCGTGATGCTGCCCGAGCCGATCACCAGCACGCCTTCCTCGCGCAGTGGGGCCAGTGCTCGGCCCACGGCGTATTGATGGGCGGGGCCGAGCTCGGGCTGGATCGACAGCGGCACGACCGGAACGTCGGCCGCGGGATAGAGCAGGCGTAGCGGCACCCAGGCACCGTGGTCCAGTCCGCGCTGCGGATCCAGCTGCGGCGCGAGCCCGGCCCGGGCCAGCAGCTCCACCGCCTGCGCGGCGACCGCGGGGGCGCCTGGCGCGGCGTAGCGCAACCGGTACAGTTCGGGCGGAAACCCGTAAAAGTCGTGGACGGTTGCCGGCTGTGCCGCGCCGCCCACCTGCGGCGTGCGTGCCAGCCAATGCGCGCTGGCGATCACGATGGCCTTGGGTCTCGGCAGCGCCTGCGCCAGTTCCGCCAGCCGTGCGCCGGTTGCGCCGGGCTGCAGCGCGGTCATCGGCGAACCGTGGGAGACGTACAGGCTGGGCAGGGGGGGCATGGCGGATCGCCTCGTTGGGGGATCGCTACAAGGTAGTGGCTCCCGGCGCTTTTGCAGCCCTTGCGCCGGGAACGCAGCGTTGCCGCCCGCGAACGTTGCCTCCTTCCGCCATCGGCGCGGGAGGCCGCCGCTTATTTGCGCGGTGGCTTGCCGCCGTGCGCGCGCGGCTTGCGCGGGTCGGGCCTGGCGCCAGCGGGCTTGAAGCCGCCATCCTTGCGGAAGCCGCCCGGACGGCGGGCCGGGTGTGCGCCCGGTTCGCCGACGCCGTCGTCCTTGCCGTCCCACGCATGGATCTGCAATTGCTGGCGCGCCACCCAAACCTTCTTCAGGTGCTCGAAGATTTCCTTCGGCATGCCTTCGGGCAGGTCGACCAGGCTGTGGTCGCCGCGGATGCTGAGGCGGCCGATGTACTGGCTGTCCAGCCCGGCCTCGTTGGCGATCGCGCCGATGATGTTGCCGGGCTTGACGCCGTGCTCGTGGCCTACCTCGATGCGGTAGGTGATCTTGCCCGCCTCGGTGTGGTGCGGACGCGGCGCGTGGCCGGCGAAGGCGCGCGGCTGCTCGCGACCGGACTGCTCGCGGCCGGAATGTTCGCGTTCGCCGCGTTCGCGTGGGGCGCGCTCGGGCTTGCCGTGGCGCGCCTCGGGTTCGCGCGGCGCGAATTCGCGCTTCGGCGGCGGCGTCATCAGCAGCGGGCGGTCGCCCTGGGCGATGCGTGCGAGCGCGGCGGCGATCTCGATCGCCGGTACGTCGTGCTCCTGTTCGTACTGCTCGATCAGCTGCTGGAACAGGCCCAGATCGTCGGTTGCCAGGGTGTCGCTGATGCGCTGCTTGAACTTGGCGATGCGCTGGTCGTTCACGGCTTCCACCGTGGGCAGCTTCATCTCGTCGATCTTCTGCCGGGTGGCGCGCTCGATCGCGTGCAGCATGCCCTTCTCGCGCGGCGTGACGAACAGGATCGCCTCGCCGCTGCGTCCCGCGCGGCCGGTGCGGCCGATGCGGTGCACGTAGCTCTCGGTGTCGTAGGGGATGTCGTAGTTCAGCACGTGGCTGATGCGCTCCACGTCCAGGCCGCGCGCGGCCACGTCGGTGGCGACCAGGATGTCGAGCTTGCCGTCCTTGAGCTGCTGGATCACCCGCTCGCGCTGCGGCTGGGCGATGTCGCCGTTGATCGCGGCGGCGGCAAGGCCGCGCGCCTGCAGCTTCTCGGCCAGCTCCTCGGTAGCCTGCTTGGTGCGCGCGAAGATGATCATCGCGTCGAACGGCTCGGCCTCGAGGATGCGCGTCATCGCATCCAGCTTGTGCACGCCGCTGACGAACCAGTAGCGCTGGCGGATGTTCGCCGCGGTGGTGGTGGCCGTCTTGATCGCGATCTCCACCGGATCCTTCAGGTGCCGCTGCGCGATCTTGCGGATCGGCGCCGGCATGGTGGCCGAGAACAGCGCTACCTGGCGGGTCGGCGGAGTGGCTTCGAGCACTTTTTCCACGTCGTCGACGAAGCCCATGCGCAGCATCTCGTCGGCTTCGTCGAGCACCAGGTACTTCAGCTCGGAGAGGTCAAGCGTGCCCTTGTCCAGATGATCGATCACCCGCCCCGGGGTGCCGACGATGACGTGCACGCCGCGGCGCAGCGCGTGCAGCTGCGGGCCATAGCTCTGGCCGCCGTAGATCGGCAGCACCTGCAGGCCGGGCAGGTGCGCGGCGTAGCGCTGGAACGCCTCGGCCACCTGGATCGCCAGCTCGCGCGTGGGTGCCAGCACCAGCGCCTGCGGCTTGCCTGGCTTGAGGTCGATGCGCGACAGGATCGGCAGCGCGAACGCCGCGGTCTTGCCGGTGCCGGTCTGCGCCTGCCCCAGCACGTCGCGGCCTTCCAGCAGCGGCGGGATGGTGGCGGCCTGGATCGGCGAGGGCGATTCGTAGCCCACGTCGGTGAGTGCGCGTTGCACCTCCGGCGAAAGCGCAAGCGCGCCGAAGCCGGCGACAGCCGGGGCGGAATCGTGGGACGGGGCGGACATGGGGTACCTCGGGGTGGCATGCGCGGCGGCATGC
The DNA here is from genome assembly GCA_021805685.1 of Pseudomonadota bacterium. Lineage (GTDB taxonomy): Bacteria > Pseudomonadota > Gammaproteobacteria > Xanthomonadales > Rhodanobacteraceae > Rhodanobacter_A. The sequence continues at coordinate 12,142 of JAJZET010000146.1, read as the reverse complement.
GGGAGAATGGGCGCCATTGTAACAGTCCGCGCCCCGCACTCGCGGTGGGCGCGTCCAGTCAACGGGAGATCGACATGCAGAACCGACTGAAAGACCGCATTGCTCTGGTGACCGGCGCTTCCTCCGGCATCGGCGAGGCCACCGCGCTGGAGTTGGCGCGGCTCGGCGCCAGGGTGGCGATCGCCGCGCGTCGGCGCGAACGCCTGGAGTCACTGGCCAGGCAGCTCGCCGAACTCGGCGCCGAGCCGCTGGTGCTGGTGGCCGACCTCGGCGACGAGGCCGAGGCGCAGCGCATCGTGCACGAGACCGAGCGGCACTTCGGCCGCCTCGACATCCTGGTCAACAATGCCGGCGTGATGTACCTGGAGCCGATCGCCGAGGCCGACCTCGGCCGCTGGCGGCGCATGCTGGAGCTCAACGTGCTCGGCCTGATCGCCGCCACCCAGGCGGCGCTGGCCGGCATGCGGGCGCGGCGCGACGGCCACATCGTCAACATCTCCTCCACCGCCGGCCGCATCGCCAACCCGAACGCGGGCGGCTACGCGGCCACCAAGTTCGGCGTGGTGGCGTTCTCCGAATCGCTGCGCCGCGAGGTCTACAAGGACAACATCCGCGTCAGCGTGATCGAGCCGGGCGCGGTGGCCACCGAGCTGCGCGAGCACATCGGCCATGCCGCGACCAAGGACGCGCTCAACGCCTGGGCCGACAGCATGCGCCAGCTGCAGAGCCAGGACGTGGCCGAGGCAATCGCGTTCTGCGTGAGCCGGCCCGCGCACGTCAGCATCAACGAAGTGCTGATGCGTCCGACCGACCAGGAACGCTGAGGCCGTGGATGCTGCGCCGCGACTGTCTACCGAACACACCCGCATCCGCCTCGCCGACGCCGCGGATGCGCCGGAGCTGCTGCGCTACCGCGTGGCGAACCGTGCGCATCTCGCGCCCTGGGAGCCGTTGCGCGAGGAAGCGTTCTACACGCTGGAGCATTGCCTGCGCTCCATCGCCGAGGGGCGCGAACATGCACGGCTGGACCGTGGCTATCCGCTGCTGGTGTTCGACCGCGACGAGACGGAAATCCTTGCCACCTTCACGTTCGCCAACGTGGTGCGCGGCGCATTCCAGGCCTGCCACCTCGGCTACGGCGTGGCGGAGCGTGCGCAAGGGCAGGGGATCATGCACGAGGCCCTGCAGGCCGGCCTGGACTGGGCCTTCGGCGAGCTGGGCCTGCACCGGGTGATGGCCAACCATTTGCCGCGCAACCAGCGCAGCGCGCGCCTGTTGGCGCGGCTGGGCTTCGAGCGCGAGGGTTATGCCAGGCGCTACCTGCAGATCGCGGGCGTGTGGGAAGACCACGTGCTCACCGCCCGGATTCGTCCGGGCGGTTGAGCCGGCGCGATCAGGCCTTGGCGGCGGGACGCGGCCGGTGGCGGCGCTTGCGGTTGCCGGCGGCATGTTCGCCGCCCCCCTGCTTCTGCGCATGGCCGTGCGGGCGGTGCGCCTGCGACGCACCCTGGCCGGACGCGCGTTGCGACTGCCCGCCCTGCGTGCGCTGCGGCGCGCGCGGCTGGCGCTGGCCCTGCTTGGGCCGCGGCGCGCCGGCGTCGAGGCGCAGCGGGGTGGAGGGCTCGAAGCCGGCCACGTCGTCGACCGCGATCTCGTCCTTGAGCAGCTTGCGGATGTCGCGCAGCAGGCCGGATTCGTCATGGCTCACCAGCGACACCGCCATGCCCTCGCTGCCGGCGCGGCCGGTGCGGCCGATGCGGTGCACGTAGTCCTCGGCCACCATCGGCAGGTCGAAGTTGATCACCATCGGCAACTGGTCGATATCGATGCCGCGCGCGGCGATGTCGGTGGCCACCAGCACGGTAATGCGACTGCTCTTGAAGTCGGCGAGTGCCTTGGTGCGTGCGTTCTGGCTCTTGTTGCCGTGGATCGCCGCGGCACGCAGGCCGGAGGCATTGAGGAAGGTCACCAGCTTGTCGGCGCCGTGCTTGGTGCGGCTGAACACCAGCGTCTGCCGACGGCTGTCCTGGCTCAGCACGTGCAGCAGCAGGTCGCGCTTGCGCGAGGCGTCGACCGGGTGCACGTGATGGCTGACCAGGGCGGCGACCGTATTCGGCGGCGTCACCGTGACCTCGCGCGGCTCGCGCATGAACTGCATCGCCAGCGCCTTGATCTCCGGCGCGAAGGTGGCGGAGAACAGCAGGGTCTGGCGCTGCCTGGGCAGCGCGCCGAGGATGCGCTTGAGTGCCGGCAGGAAGCCCATGTCCAGCATGCGGTCGGCTTCGTCCAGCACCAGCGTCTCGACGGCGGAAAGGTCGATCGTGCGCTGCTGCATGTGGTCGATCAGGCGGCCCGGCGTGGCGATCACGATGTCCACGCCACGGCGCAGCGCGTTGATCTGCGGGCCCATGCCGACGCCGCCGAAGATGGTGGCGGCGCTGATGCGCAGGTGCTTGCCGTAGGCCTGCACGTTGTCGAGGATCTGCGCGGCCAGTTCGCGGGTGGGCGTGAGCACCAGCGCGCGGGGGCGGCGCGCGGCGGTGGCGGGCGCGTCGATCAGCTTGTGCAGCAGCGGCAGTGCGAACGCGGCGGTCTTGCCGGTGCCGGTCTGTGCGGCCGCCAGCAGGTCGTGGCCCTGCAGCACCAGCGGGATGGCGCCGGCCTGCACCGGGGTGGGTTCGGCGTAGCCCTGTTCGGCGAGCGCACGCAGCAACGTGGGCGCAAGGCCCAGTGATTCGAAAGACATGGAACGACTCCTGTGCAACCCGGAGCGTTCAAGCAGGACCGTGTTGCGATCTGAGGGGGAAGGGGCGGCGATGCCGCTGACGGCGAGAGGCCGTTCGCACAGTGTAGCCGATATGCGCGCCGGCTGCGCTGTGCCTGCGTGTTAGCCTGCGCCATCGCCCCGCGGAGTGCCCATCATGTCGCTGCTGTCGTCCCTGCGCGCGCTGAACCGCGAGCAGCGCCACACCGTGCTGGCCAGCTTCCTCGGCTGGACGCTGGACGCGTTCGACTACTTCCTGCTGACCTTCGTGATCGTCGGCGTGGCGCAGGAATTCCACACCGACACCAAGGCGGTGACCTACGGCCTGTTCCTCACGCTGGCGGCGCGGCCGCTGGGCGCGTTGATCTTCGGGCGGCTGGCGGACCGCTACGGCCGGCGGCCGATACTGATGCTGGACGTGGTGCTGTTCTCGCTGTTCGAACTGGCCACCGCGTTCTCCAGCTCGCTCACCATGCTGCTGGTGTTGCGCTTCCTGTTCGGCGTGGCGATGGGTGGCGAATGGGGCATTGGCGCCTCGCTGGCGATGGAGTCGATACCGCCGAAATCGCGCGGCCTGGTCTCCGGCCTGCTGCAGAGCGGCTACCCCTGCGGCTTCTTCCTTGCCGCGCTGGCGAACTGGCTGCTGGTCGACAGCATCGGTTGGCGTGGCCTGTTCGTGGTCGGGGCGCTGCCGGCGGTGCTGGTGCTGTATATCCGGCGCAAGGTGCCGGAGTCGCCGGTGTGGCAGGCAGGGCGGCACGAGCACGTCCGGGTTGACGTGCGGCAGGCGATGCGCGGGCACTGGAAGCTGTTCGCCTACATGATCGTGCTGATGTGTGCGTTCAACGCTTTCAGTCACGGCTCGCAGGACATGTACCACACCTTCGAGGAGGTGAACCTGCACCTGCCCACCGGCTCGGGCGCGGCCTTCGTGCTGGTGGCGCTGCTCAACCTTGGCGCGCTGGCGGGTGGCCTGTTCTTCGGCGCGTGGTCGGAACGGGTGGGGCGGCGCAAGGCGATGATCGTGGCCGCGCTGCTGGCGATCCCGGTGATCCCATTGTGGATGCATGGTGGTTCCCTGTTGCTGCTGGGCCTTGGCGCCTTCCTGATCCAGGTGATGGTGCAGGGCGCCTGGGGCGTGGTGCCTTCCCATCTCAACGAACTGTCGCCGGACGCCGTGCGCGGCACCTTGCCGGGCTTCGCCTACCAGTTGGGCAACCTGCTCGCCGCCGGCACCGCCACCGCGCAGACCTGGCTGGCGCAGCGGCATGGCGGCGATTTCGCCTGGGCGATGTCGCTGTGGATCGCGGTCGTGGCGGTGGTGCTGGCGATGCTGGTGTGGCTGGGGCCGGAAGCGCGCGGCGTCGGTTTCGGCAGGCGCGCGTCCTGACGGGGCGGCTGGTAGAATCGCCGCTTTGCATCATCCGAGAGACAGGCAATGAAGGCTGGCAAGGACAAAGTCGTCGCGCTGCATTACACGCTCCACGTGGACGGCGAGAAGGTGGAAAGCTCGCACGACAACGGCGAGCCGCTGTGGATCCTGCTGGGCCACGGCCAGCTCATCCCGGGCCTGGAAAAGGCACTGGAAGACCATGCCGCCGGCGACGAGATCACGGCGACCATCGTGCCGGCCGACGGTTACGGCGAGCGCCAGGAGGGCCAGATCCAGCGTGTACCGAAGAAGTACTTCCAGCACGCCAAGCAGCTCAAGCCGGGCATGACCACCGTGCTGGCGCTGAAGGAAGGCGGCCAGCGCGCGGTGACCGTGCACAAGGTCGGCATGAGCACGATCGACGTCGACCTGAACCATCCGATGGCCGGCAAGACGCTGGCGTTCGACGTGAGCATCCAGGAAGTGCGCGACGCCAACGAGGAAGAAATCCAGCACGGCCACGCACATCCGCCGGGCAGTGCGGAGCACTGATTGGCGGGGTCAAGGGTCAGGGAAAAACGGCGCCCGCTGGGCGCCGTTTTTGTTTGCGTACTCTCCCTGCCCAGGGGGCAAGCTCGCGAAATGCGGTTTCTTGGCTTTTCCGTCGGAGAGCAAAGTTCTTTACCTTTGTCGATAAAGCGCTTTCCTGCGCTTTGTCGACTCGCCCGATCCGGTCAATCCAGCACCCGCCGCCCGTAGGCGAAATGGTTGCGCCAGTACGGTCCGTCGATAGTGTCCAGGCGGACCGTGCCGCCGCTGTCCGGCGCATGCACGAAGCGGCCCTTGCCCACGTAGACACCGACGTGGCTGATGCGGCCGCCGATGTCGAAGAACACCAGGTCGCCGCTGACCAGCTGGGTCATCCGCCTGACCTTGCGCACGTCCATGTCGGCCATCTCGTGCGAGGTGCGCGGCAACTGCAGGCCGGTGGCGTTGCGGTAGATGTAGTCGACCAGTCCGCTGCAGTCGAAGCCGCCGGCCGGCGTGTTGCCGCCCCAGTGATAGGGCGTGCCGACCAGTGCCATGGCGCGGAACAGCACATCGTTGGCGGCGGCGATCTCGCCCCTGGGGGCGCGCGCGGGCTCGTTGGCGAGGGCGGATTCGGTGGCCGACAGCGACGCGGCACGACGCGGCGCACTGGCGCAGGCGGCGAGCAGGGCGAGGGCGACGGCCAGCAGCGCGAAGCGTGCGATGCGCGCGGAATCGGCGGCGGATTGGGCGATGGACGGCGAATTCACCGGGCAACCTCGGCGTGGACTACGCCGAGGTTATCAAGCCGACAAACCATATTCAAATCAAAAGGCTTTCGATTGTTTTGAAGCCGCTTTCTCAACTCCTGCGCCGGTTCCGGCCTGCCGGGCCTTTTGGGGCAGTGGATCGAGACTGAACGTGACCGGCACGCGCGCATAGCCCGCGACAGGCTTGCCATTTTTCAGCTGCGGGCTGAAACGCCATTGCCTCGCGGCCTGGGTGGCCGCCGCGATCAGGTCGGCTGACGCCGTGTCGCTGTGCCTGACGTTGTAAGTGATCGCTCCGGGGGTGCCATCGGGATGGACCAGGATGTCGAGTACGACGGTACCTTGCTCCTTGGCCTTGATCGCCGATGGCGGATAGCGCGGCTGGATGCGTGCGTTGTAGGTGAGATCGGATGCGGCACGCTGGTTCGCCTGATTGCCCGTGGCTGCCTGTGCCACGAACGCACCGCCCGCCAGCAATACGGCGAGCACGACGAAGCCTGCACGACGGCGCGCTGCGCCGGGACGATGACGCTGGATCATGCTGAGTCGCTCCTTGAGTTGTGGTGGGTCCAGCAAGGGAATCAGCGCCGGCATGCGGGGCAGGCCGGCGCTGTGCAGCAGGGTTCGGGCATAACCGGCTTCGTCGTGCGGGGCGTTGCGCAGTACGCGTTCGTCGCAGGCCAGTTCCTGGTCCAGCCGGAAACGCGGACGGGCCAGCCACGCCAGCGGGTGGAACCACAGCAGCGCGAAAACCAGTTCGCCGATGAGGGTCCACGACGCGTCGCCGCGGTGCAGATGGGCGAGCTCATGGCGCAACACCAGGCGACGCTCGTCGGCGTCGAAGCGTTTGAGGAAATCCTCCGGCAACAGCAACAGGCTGCGCGGTGCCCACAGCAAGGCGGGACCGGCGGGATGCAGGCGCAACCGTCGCGGATCGACGCCATCCAGTTCGCCCCGCAGTTGCTCCACCATCGCCGACGGCAAGGCGAGGCACTGGCGACGCAGGCGCAGGTAATGCGCGACCAACCGCAGCGTCATGACGATCGCACCGGCCAGCCAGAACCGGTACGGCCACGTTGCGGGTGCGACGACCTTGGAGTCGCCGGCACCCGACGCGATAGCGCCGGGCAGCACATGGATCGCCGGCAGCGCCAGCCAGTGCACGTGCAGTGCGGGCAGCCAGGGCAATGCGGCGGCCATTACGGGCAGCAGCCACAGGCCGAAGGCGGGGCCGGCGCCAAAGCCGATCCGCACGGGGCGGCGCGCCAGCAGCACGGCCGCCAGCGCCACCGTGACCAGCAACAGGCCGCGCAGTAATGGGGCGTCCATCTCAGCGCCCCTTCTTTTCGATGGCGTCCAGCAGCTTGCGTAATTCGGTGATGTCCTTCGCGCCCAGCTTCTCGTGTTCGCTGAAGTGCGCCAGCAGCGGACTGAGCCGGCCGCCGAACACGCGATCGAGCAGGCTGCGGCTTTCCTGCGACTGCCACTGTTCGCGGCTCAGCGCGGGCGAGTACAGGTAGCGCCTGCCGTCCTTCTCGGCGCTCACCGCGCCCTTGCCGAGCAGGCGGCCGAGCAGGGTGCGGATGGTTTTCTCGTGCCAGTCGTTGGCTTGCTGCACGGCGGCGACGATGTCCTCCGAACGCTGCGGCGCCTTGCGCCACAGCGCTTCCATCACGCGGCTTTCGGCTTCGCTGATCGCGGGGATCGGGTTGGGCATGGCTGCACCTGCAAAGGATTACGTTCGTAGTTGCTAAAAGACTACGCTTGTAATCCTTGCTGTGCAAGAGTCATGGCGGTGCGATCCGGATCGTGCTCTCCGACAAGGTGTGGCCATCGCTGTCGCTGGCGCGCAGCCGGTACGCACCGGGGCGCAGGTAGAGCTTGCTCGTCTCGCGGGGCCCCATGAAGGCATAGCGGTCGGCGGCGATGGCGTCGTTCGGTTCGCCGGGGTAGTACGCGTCGACCACGCAGGGGATGGAACCCCGGCACAGCCCCGTGTCGATCGGGTAGGGGCGGCGTTTGCCATCCAGCGACAGCCAGCCTGCCCGCTGCATTTCGTTGCGTTCGAGGACGTTGGGCAGGCCGGCCTGCTGGCCGTTGATCCGGTAGCCGTATTTGTATTTGCCAAACGCATCGAGGCTCAGGGTGGGCGGCAGGATGACGTCGGCATCGTAGGCCGCCGGTCGCGCGCTCCACGGCTGGCCGGTCCGCCGGTTCAGCAGGATCTCGGCCTTGTCGGAGGGAAAGGCTCGCGCGAGCCGATGGTAGGTGTCCGAGGCGTTCAGGCCGGTTTCGAGGAAATCGGTCTGGTCGATGGAGAGCGGCACCAGACCGGTGAGCCGCTCCAGCTCCATCGCCATCGGATGCCATTCGCCCAGGCGGCCCGGCGCCTTGTCGATGTGCGCATAGCCGGCGTGCACGAACAGCCGCGCGTTCGGGTCCTTGGCGAACACGCGCCGGTACAGGGCCTCGGCCTGCGCGGTTTCGCGTGCCTGACCGGTAAGCGCGTTGTCGTAAGGGACCAGGGTGAAGCCCAGCCGTATCGCCTCGCGCAGGATCGCGCCGTACATCGGGTCGCGCAGGTATTCGGTGCCGCTCTTGCGCTCCGGATAGCCGCGCCTGGCGAGGTTGGGATCGTTGTTGCCCAGCGCCTCGGCGGCGAAGTAGGTGAAGCCCAGCGCGCGCAGCCGCGGCAGCAGCTCCAGCGTGAGCAGCCGCGTGTGCCCGTCGTGGTGCGCCTCGTTGACCATCACGATGCGCCGTTGCGCCGCGAGCGCGGTGATCGTGTCGACGGCATCCGCCGACCTCCACTCCGCGGGCGTCGGCAGCTTGAGGTCCTCGGGCAAGGTGTTCTTCAGCGGAAAGCCGAAGACGGCCTGGTCGTACAGCCCGAGCTCGTTCTGCGAAAAGGCCATGAACTGCAGCGCCAGCAACTGGTCGCGCGGGGACAGCGACGGCTCTTTCCGGATGAGGTACTGGTAGCGCGCCAGCGTGGTTGGCGCTCGTTCCATGGCCCGCAGCAGTTTCCGTGCGGAATGGTCGAATGACTGCGCGGCAGCACCGGCGCAAGCCAGCAGCGCGACTGCAGTCAAGCATGCACGAACGGCGACTCGGGCTGGCATGGTGGTGCCTTCGGGGAAGAGGCGACTCGCATGGTGCGCGTTGCACGCGATGCGCGCATGACGCGACGCAGCAGGCCGCTACAATGGCCGGATGGATACGACTCGCGGAGACGTACTGATACTCGGCGGCGGCGTGATCGGCCTCGCCTGCGCCCTGCACCTGCTGCGCAAGGGCGCGGCGGTCCGCGTGCTGGAGCAGGGCACGCCGGGCTGTGGCGCCTCGCATGGCAACTGCGGCACGATCACGCCCAGCCATGCCGCGCCGCTGGCGATGCCTGGCACGCTGGGCGTGGCCCTGCGCTCGATGCTGCGGGCCGATGCCCCGCTCTACCTCAACCCGCGCCTCGACGGTCCGCGCCTGCGCTGGCTGCTGGGCTTTGCGCGGCACTGCAACTGGGCCGACTTCCGGCATGCCGCCACGGCGCGCTCGGCGATCCTGCAACGCTCGCGCCGGCGCCTCGGCGAACTGGTGCGCGAGGAGGGGCTGGATTGCGAGTTCGCCGAGGAGGGCGAGTTGTACGTGTACCGCACGGCGAAACTGCTGGCCGCCGACGAGCGCCATCACGCCGCCGTGCTGGACCGTCTTGGCGTCGAGGTGCAGCGACTGCACGGCGACGCGGTTCAGGCGATGGAGCCGGCGCTGAAGCCCGGCGTGAGCGGTGGCCTGTTCCATCCCGGCGACGCGCGGCTGCGGCCGGACCGCTACGCGGCCGAGCTCGCGCGACGCGTGCAGGATCTGGGCGGCGTGATCGAGTGCGGCGCACGGATCGAGGGTTTCGCCACCGATGGCCGGCGCATCGTGCAGGTGCGCACCTCGCGCGGCGCGTTCACCGGCGAGCACGTGCTGCTGGCGCTGGGGGCGTGGTCGCCGCTGCTCGCGCGCGCGCTGGACCTGCGGCTGCCGATGCAGCCAGGCAAGGGCTATTCGATCACCTACACGAAGCCCGCGCGCGCGCCCCGCCACGCGCTGGTGCTGCGCGAGGCGCAGGTGTGCGTCACCACCTGGGCCGACGGCTACCGGCTGGGCAGCACGATGGAGTTCTCCGGCTATGCCGAAGGCCTCAATCGCGCGCGCCTGGACGCCCTGCGCCGTGGTGCGGCGACCGCGCTGCACGAGCCGGAGGGGCCGCAGCAACTGGAGGAATGGTGGGGCTGGCGGCCGATGAGCGTGGACGAGGTGCCGATCATCGGCCCGAGCACGCGCTGGGCCAATCTGCACCTGGCCACTGCGCACGGCATGCTGGGAGTGAGCATGTCGGCCGCCACCGGCGAACTGGTGGCCGAGCAGTTGTGCAGCGGCACGCCGGCGATCGATCCGCGCCCCTACGCGCCGGCGCGTTTCGGGCTCTGAAACGCGCAAGCTGAAGCGCAGATATCCGCGATCGGAACAGCGTGGCGCGAGGTCGTTCCGTTCAGTCCCGGTATGCCCGTGGTGCTGCTATCGTGGCCCCCGTCGCGCCTCCCGTGATGCCGGGTTCCGGCCGGGCTCGCGATACACAAAAAACATCGAGGTTCGCCATCATGCGCAAGTTCGCGATTGCTTCCCTGCTCGTCGCCGGCGTGGCCCTGTCCGCTTCCGTATTCGCCCAGCAGGCGGCACCTGCCAGCGCTCCGCAGACTGCCGCCCCTGCGTCCGCCATGCACATGGACGCCATGCACAAGAGCTCGATGCACAAGAGCGCCATGCACAAGAGCGCCATGCACAAGAGCGCCATGCACAAGTCGAGCAAGCACCACAGCCATCACAAGAAGGCCATGAAGAAGGCCTCGAAGAAGGCTGATGCCGCAGGTAAGGCATCGGCTGGTTGATTGTCCGGAAACCTCAGGACGATGCGAAAACCCGCCGGCGAGCCGGCGGGTTTTCTTTTGGCACGGCATCACGCTGCGGCTTGCTTTGCCTTTGCGATCAGCGGCGGTCCAGCTGCGCCACGCATTTCAGCTCGATGGCGATGGGCGTCGGCAGGGCAGTGATGCCCAGCGTGGTGCGGCAGGCGTCGACGCCGGCGAAGTGTTCGGCATAGAGGCAGTTGTAGGCGGCGAAATCGCGCGTCATGTCGGTGAGGAACACGGTCACGTCGACCAGATCCTCCCAGCGCGCGCCGCTGGCCTCCAGCACCGCGCGCACGTTGGCGAACACCTGCCGGCACTGCGCCTCGATGTCGTAGGCGACCAGCTTGCCGTCGGCGTCGTACACGTTGCCCGGGATCGCGTTCGTGACCGGTTGGCGCGGCCCGACGCCCGAGAGGAAAAGCAGGTTGCCCACGCGCCGCGCATGCGGGTAGGCGCCGACTGGCGCCGGCGCGGCATCGGTGCGCACGCTGTCGTTCACGCCGGCGCGTTCCAGCGCTCGGCCAGGCCGGCAAGCGCAGCCTCGTAGGCCGCCGGCAACTGTTCGATGCTGCGCACGTCCAGGCCGAGGTCGCGGATGAGTCCGTTGTCCAGGCCGTAGATCCAGGCATGCACCGCGAGCGGCTGGCCGCGTTCCCACGCCTCGCGCACCACCGTGGTGTGGCACACGTTGACCGCCTGCTCGATCGCGTTGAGTTCGCACAGGCGCGCATGGCGTACCGCGAACTCGGTGGCGGGATCGAGCTTTTCGGGGTGCTTCATCGCCACGTCGCCGATGTGGCGCAGCCAGTTGTCGATCAGGCCCAGCCGCGACTGGTTCAGTACTGCGCCCACGCCGCCGCAGCCGTAGTGGCCCACCACCAGGATGTGCTTCACCTTGAGCACGTCCACCGAGAACTGGATGGTGCTGAGCGCGTTGAGGTCGGTGTGCACCACCACGTTGGCCACGTTGCGGTGGACGAAGATCTCGCCCGGCGGCAGGTCGACGATCTGGGTGGCCGGCACGCGCGAGTCGGAGCAGCCGATCCACAGGTATCTGGGTGCCTGCTGCTGCGCGAGCTTCTCGAAGAAGTCCGGCTCCTGCGCGGTGACGTTGGCGGCCCAGCGCCGGTTGCTGGCCAGCAACTCTTTCAGCGAATCCATCAGCGTTTCCTTCAGTAGCGAATACAGACGTTTTTGGGCTCGGTGAAGAAGCGCAGCGCCTCGCTGCCGCCTTCGCGGCCGAGGCCAGAGTGTTTGGTGCCGCCGAACGGCGTGCGCAGGTCGCGCAGCATCCAGCAATTGATCCACACGATGCCGAAGTCGAGTTGCGCGCCGAGCCGGTGCGCACGCGAAAGGTCGCGCGTCCACAGCGAGGCGGCGAGGCCGTAGCCGGTGCCGTTGGCGATGGCCAGGGCTTCGGCTTCGTCCTCGAACGGGATCAGTGTCACCACCGGGCCGAAGATTTCCTGCTGGTTGGTGGCGGCTTGGTCCGCCAGGCCCTCGATCACCGTGGGCGCCACGAACCAGCCGCGCGCGCAGCGGCCGGGCGGTGTCACGGGCTCGCCGCCGCAGAGCACTTCGCCGCCCTCGGCGCGCGCCTGGGCGATGCAGGCCATCACCTTGTCGAAGTGCGGCTTGGATACCAACGCGCCCAGGTCGCTGGCCTCGTCGACCGGATCGCCCACGCGTAGCGCGCGCACGCGTGCGAGGTAGCGCCCGCGGAAAGCGGCGTAGATGGAGCGCTGCACCAGCAGGC
>JAJZET010000274.1 GCA_021805685.1 Pseudomonadota bacterium | reverse complement strand
GAACGCCTTGAGCCGGATGCGAATCTTCTGGTTCGCCATAAACCGTGTCCTGTTATCAAAAGAACTTGAATGTGCAACGAGGCGGCTTCTCACCGCATCGCAACTGCCTTTGAAACCGGGCCAGCGCTCCGCCGAAGCGAAATCCCGACCCAAAAAACGCCAAGCGAGCATCGGTCTGCTCGCCTGGCGCAAATCCTGCTGCGCAATTTGGCATGGCGACAGGACTAGCCCGACATCAAGCCGAATGCGACGGCCGTCCACGGCCTGCGAACTCGAAGCGCATCCTGCGCCTCATTTCGCGGTGAGCCAGGCAAGATTTGTATCTGCCCGACAAGAGAGCTGCAAAGTATAGCCACAAATCTGTCGCAAGGGAAGACCCCAGCCTTGCCCTTGCTTACGTCCCTGTTCGAAGAACCCTGGAATCGGCCATCCATGGCCGGACTCTCACCAAATGCCGCTGCGGGAGCGGCGTCTTGGCTTGGTTTACTTGATGACCTTGGCGACCACGCCGGCGCCGACGGTACGACCGCCTTCGCGGATCGCGAAGCGCAGGCCCTGGTCCATCGCGATCGGATGGATCAGCGTCACCACCATCTTGATGTTGTCGCCCGGCATGACCATCTCCACGCCTTCCGGCAGCTCGATCGCGCCGGTCACGTCGGTCGTGCGGAAGTAGAACTGCGGGCGGTAGCCCTTGAAGAACGGCGTGTGACGGCCGCCTTCGTCCTTCGACAGCACGTACACCTCCGCCTCGAACTCGGTGTGCGGGGTGATCGTGCCCGGCTTCGCCAGCACCTGGCCACGCTCCACGTCGTCGCGCTTCAGACCGCGCAGCAGCAGACCCGCGTTGTCGCCCGCCTGGCCCTGGTCCAGCAGCTTGCGGAACATTTCCACGCCGGTCACGGTGGTCTTCTGCGTCGGACGGATGCCGACCACTTCGATTTCGTCACCCACCTTGATCACGCCGCGCTCGATACGGCCGGTCACCACGGTGCCGCGACCCGAGATCGAGAACACGTCTTCCACCGGCATCAGGAACGGCTGGTCGATCGCGCGCTGCGGCTCCGGAATGTACGTGTCCAGCGCGTCCACCAGCGAGATGATCGCCGGCACGCCGATTTCCGACTGGTCGCCTTCCAGCGCCAGCTTCGCCGAACCCTTGATGATCGGCGTGTCGTCGCCCGGGAAGTCGTACTTCGACAGCAGCTCGCGCACTTCCATCTCGACCAGCTCGAGCAGCTCCGCGTCGTCCACCATGTCGGCCTTGTTCAGGAACACCACGATGTACGGCACGCCCACCTGGCGCGACAGCAGGATGTGTTCGCGCGTCTGCGGCATCGGGCCGTCCGCGGCCGAGCACACCAGGATCGCGCCGTCCATCTGCGCCGCACCCGTGATCATGTTCTTCACGTAGTCCGCATGGCCCGGGCAGTCCACGTGTGCGTAGTGGCGCGTCGGCGATTCGTATTCCACGTGCGCCGTCGAGATCGTGATACCGCGCGCCTTCTCTTCCGGCGCCGCGTCGATCGCGTCGTAGGCCTTGAATTCACCGCCAAACCGCTCCGCACCGACCTTCGTCAGCGCCGCCGTCAGCGTCGTCTTGCCGTGGTCCACGTGACCAATCGTGCCCACGTTCACGTGGGGCTTGGTGCGCTCGAACTTGCCCTTTGCCATGACCAGAATCCCGGTGGAGTCAGTGAGAGGAAAACCGCCCGGAACGGGCGAGCAACGATGATGGTGCTCATGACTGGAATCGAACCAGCGACCTCTTCCTTACCAAGGAAGTGCTCTACCGACTGAGCTACATGAGCGGAATTTCAAACGACGGGATCAATGGAGCGGGAGACGGGAATCGAACCCGCACCATCAGCTTGGAAGGCTGAGGTTCTACCATTGAACTACTCCCGCCCTGCGCGGAGCCCGTTGCCGCACCGGCTTGGCCGGCTTGGCGAACCAGCCCAAACGCAAACTGCGCGAATCGACTGGTGGAGGGAGGTGGATTCGAACCACCGAAGGCGTAAGCCAGCAGATTTACAGTCTGCCCCCGTTGGCCGCTTGGGTATCCCTCCAACAAAGAACGCGTATTGTGTGGATCACCCCGCCGGCTGTCAACACCTGCGATGTCACTCGCGCGCGTCCACACGCGAATTTCAGCCGGAATTCTGCGAGCCTTCGCCATCCTGCGCGCCGACCAGGCGCTCCATCTCGCGCGACAGCTCCTGCAAGCGCCGCGCGTGCGCCTGCAACCGGCGTTCCGCATCGTCGCGCGGCTCCCAGTGCGGCACCGGCGTTGGCTTGCCGTCGGGGGCATCCAGCGCCACGAACACCATCACGCAACTGGTCGCCAGGCGTTGTTCGTTCTTGCGCAGGTCGCTGGCCAGCACGTCCACCGCCAGGTGCATGCTGGAGGTGCCGGTGTGGATCAACTTCGCGTGCACCGTGACCAGGTCGCCGATGAGGATCGGCGCAACGAACTGGATGCCGCTGACCGAGACCGTGACGCAATAAGCCCCGCTCCACGCCACGGCGCAGGCGTAGCCTGCCTGGTCGATCCACTTCATCGCCATGCCGCCGTGCACCTTGCCGCCGAAGTTCACGTCGGTGGGTTGGGCAAGGAAACGGAACGTGACTTCGTGCTGCTGGCCTGACATGCCCTTCTCCCTGATTGCCGCGGCAACAAACGCTGCATTATGCCTTCTGGCTGCGCGCCCGGGCGCGCTTCAGCTCCATCGGGGTGGTGAGCACACCACTCGGCGACAGGCGCTCCGGCCCGGTGGCCACGAATCCCAGCCGCCGGTACGCCTGCAGTGCACAGCGCGAGGCATTGAGGGTAAAGCGGCGCGTACCGGCGCGACGCACCGCATCGGCCATCGCTCGTCGCCACAGGCGTCGCGCAATGCCGCGCCCCTGGTAGCGGGTGCCGACGAAAAGCTGGGTGAGATGACCGTCGTCGCGCATCGTCGCCACGCCTACCAGGACGTCGCCGAGCCAGGCCAGGTGGAAACGGTGGCCCTCGGCCATGCGCATGCGCTGGGCCGCTGCGCCCTGCCGTGACAACAGCGCCACCCCGGCCTCGTGCGTCTGCTCGGGAAGGATCCAGCGTCGAGTGAGACGGCGCACCAGCACGCTGACGGCGCGCGCGTCGGCGGGACGACCCAGTCGGATACGCAACGCGCTGTTCGCCATGCACTGCCCCATACCCTGTCCGACGGCGGGCATGCTTGCACGGAATGGCGGCCGCCCGCACGACGCGGGCGACCCGTCTCAGACGTTGAACAGGAAATGCAGCACATCGCCATCCTTGACGATGTAGTCCTTGCCTTCCTTGCGCAGGCGCCCCGCATCGGCGGCGCCCTTCTCACCCTTGTACTGGATGAAGTCGTCGTAGCTGACTGTTTCGGCACGGATGAAGCCGCGCTCGAAATCGGTGTGGATCACGCCGGCCGCCTGCGGCGCGGTGTAGCCGCGCTTGATCGTCCAGGCGCGCACTTCCTTCACGCCGGCGGTGAAGTAGGTCTGCAGGTCGAGCAACTTGTAGCCGGCGCGGATCACGCGGTTAAGGCCCGGCTCGTCCAGGCCCAGGTCCTTGAGGAACTCGTCGCGGTCGGCGTCGTCGAGCTGGGCCAGCTCCTCCTCGATGGCGGCGCACACCGGCACCACCTCGGCGCCTTCCTCGGCGGCACGGGTGCGCACGGCGTCGAGGTGGGAATTGTTCTCGAAGCCGTCCTCCAGCACATTGGCGATATACATCAGCGGCTTGAGGGTGAGCAGGAACAGGTCGCGCACCAGCGCCTTTTCCTCGTCGTCCAGCTTCACGCTGCGCGCCGACTTGCCTTCGTTGAGCGCGGCAGCGAGCTTCTGCAGCACCGGCTTCTTGGCCAGCGCCTCCTTGTCATTGGCCTTTGCCGCACGCTCGGCGCGGTTCAGCGCCTTCTCCACCGATTCCAGGTCGGCCAGCGCCAGCTCGGTATCGATGGTCTCGATATCGGCGATCGGATCGACCTTGCCGGCGACGTGGATCACGTCACCCTCGAAGCAGCGCACCACGTGGGCGATCGCGTCGACCTCGCGGATGTGCGCGAGGAACTTGTTGCCCAGCCCCTCGCCCTTGGAGGCGCCGGCCACCAGGCCCGCGATGTCGACGAATTCTACGGCCGTCGGGATCACCTTCTGCGGGTTGACGATGGCCGACAGCGCATTGAGCCGCGGATCGGGCACCGGCACCACGCCCACGTTGGGCTCGATGGTGCAGAACGGGAAGTTCGCAGCGGCAATGCCGGCCTTGGTCAGCGCGTTGAACAGGGTGGACTTGCCGACGTTGGGCAGGCCGACGATGCCGCATTTGATGCCCATGGAAAACTCCGAAAGCGTTTATGCCGTTGCAGGCGTCGTTGCCGCGCGAGCGGCGGCGACACCCGGAAAACTATGCACCAGCGACGGTATGCAACCGTTGCATGGCCTTCTCGAACTGTCCGCCGACCGCCAGCGGCAACACGTCCAGCGCGCGCGCGATACCGTCCGTGATGGCGTCCTCGTCCTGCGCCGACGGGCGACCGAGCACCCAAGGCGTGACCTTGTCCCTGTGCCCCGGATGGCCGATACCGATGCGCAGGCGATGAAACCTGCCGTGGCCTAGATGGGCAACGATGTCGCGTAGGCCGTTCTGACCGCCATGGCCACCGTCGAACTTCATCCGCACGGTGCCCGCGTCGAGATCCAGCTCGTCGTGCGCCACCAGGCACTCGTCCGGCTCGATCTTGTAATAGCGCAGCGCGGAAGCCACCGCGATGCCGCTCTTGTTCATGAAGGTGGCCGGCTTGAGCAGCCATACCGACTGGCCGTCAATGCGCACCTTGCAGGTCTCGCCATGCAGCTTGCCGTCGAAGCCCCAGCGCTCGCCCTGCCCTGCCGCGAGGGCGTCCACAAACCAGAACCCGGCATTGTGCCGGGTTCGGAGGTATTCGGCACCGGGATTGCCCAGTCCGACAATGAGTCGCAGACCCGCCATGGAGGCTAGCAAGCGCACGCGGACCGCGCCCGGCCGGGCGCGGCCCGCAGCGGCTTACTTCTTGTCCTTGGCCGGAGCAGCGGCAGGAGCGGCCTCGGCAGCGTCGGCAGCCGGCGCTTCCTCGGCCTCTTCCTTCACCGCGTTCGCGGTCACCACCGTGGTGTCGTGGTCGGCGCCCAGGTGCAGTGCCACGATCTCCACGCCCTTCGGCAGCTTCAGCTGCGACAGGTGGATGATGTCGCCCGGCTTCAGGTCGGCCAGGTCGAGTTCGATGAACTCCGGCAGGTCCTTCGGCAGGCAGGAGATTTCCACTTCCGTCAGGTTGTGCGAGATCACCACGCCGGAGGTCTTGCCAGCGGCGGACTTCTCCTGGTTGAGGAAGTGCAGCGGCACGTTCACGCGGATGGCGTGGTTCTCGTCGATGCGCAGGAAATCCATGTGCATCATCTGCTGCTTGAACGGGTGCTTCTGCCAGTCGCGCACCAGCACCTTCTGCACCTTGCCGTCGACGTTCAGGTCGAGCACGGAGGAGAAGAACCACTCGTGCTTGGCGGCGAGCAACACGGTGTTGTGCTCGATCTGGATGCTCTGCGGGGGCTGGCCCGCGCCGTAGACGACGGCCGGCACGTAGGCCGCACGACGCAGGCGGCGGCTCGCACCTTTCCCCTCGTCCTTGCGGCTCTCGGCCTTGATTTCATGAGTCTGTGCCATTTCAGTACTACCTTGGGTTGATGAACCGCCTCGCGGCGGCCGTTCGACTTTTCCGCGACCAGAAAAGCCGGCTCTTTCCAAAAGTGCAGCCATGGATGGCTGCCCGTTTGATTTTCGCGACCATGGACGATCGCAAAAATGAAGAATCAGTCGATGTACAGGGAGCTCACCGACTCGCCGAAGGCGATGCGGCGGATCGTTTCGGCCAGCAGCTCGGCCACCGAAAGCACGCGGATCTTGGCGTTGGCTTTGGCCTCGTCGCTCAGCGGCAGCGTGTTGGTGACCACCAGTTGGTCGAGCTGGGAGTGCTCCAGGTTGCTCATCGCCGCGCCGGACAGCACCGGATGCACGCAGTAGGCCACCACCTTCTTCGCACCACGCTCCTTCAGCGCGGCAGCGGCGGCGCACAGCGTGCCGGCGGTATCGACGATGTCGTCCACCATCACGCAGGTCTTGCCCGCCACGTCGCCGATGATGTTCATCACCGTGGCCACGTTCGCCTTGGGACGGCGCTTGTCGATGATCGCCAGGTCGGCGTCGTCCAGGCGCTTGGCCAGCGCGCGGGCACGCACCACGCCACCCACGTCCGGGCTCACCACGATCAGGTCGTCCATGCTGTGGTTGCGCCAGATGTCGGCCAGCAGCACCGGCGAGGCGTAAACGTTGTCCACCGGGATGTCGAAGAAACCCTGGATCTGCTCAGCGTGCAGGTCCACCGTGACCACGCGGTCGATGCCGGCGGTGCCGATCATCTTGGCCACCAGCTTCGCGGTGATCGGCACGCGCGCCGAGCGCGGGCGACGATCCTGCCGTGCGTAACCGAAATACGGGATCACCGCGGTGACGCTGGCGGCGGAGGCGCGCTTCAGCGCGTCGGCCAGCGCCAGCAGCTCGACCAGGTTCTTCGCGCTGGGGGCTCCCGTGGGCTGCAGCACGAACACGTCCTGGTTGCGCACGTTCTCCTCGATCTCGATCTGCACCTCGCCGTCGCTGAAGGTGCTGACCAGCACCTTGCCCAACGGCATGCCCAGACGCGACGCGACGTCCTCGGCAAGCTGAGGGTGCGCCTTACCGGCAAACAGCATCATCGGGCTGGACCTGTCCACGCTTGCATTCCTCGGAAATGCTGCAAAGTGCTGGGTGGCTGGGGCGGCAGGATTCGAACCTGCGCATGCGGGAATCAAAATCCCGTGCCTTAACCAGCTTGGCGACGCCCCAAAATTTATTCACTACGCCACGTCCATGTGACGGAAAGCTCCACCGGCCATCCTGGCCGGACTTTTCAATCGATCTCGCCGCTTCGAACACCGCGTCGGATCAACTTGTTTTCGCTCCGGCTGAAGCCGCGCGATGCCGGTCCAGTGCGGCCAGCAGCGATGAACGGTTCACGCCGTTCGCCACGTGGACGCCGAACTCACCGGCGCACTGTGCCGCCACTGCTTCGGCCTGCTCTCGCGTCACCGTTTCCAGAAACACGCAACCGCCGCTGCCGGACAGCCTCGCCGCCCCGTGGCGACCCAGCCAGTCCAGTGCCGCCGCCACGCGCGGATGGCGCTCACGCACCACCGGGGTGAAGGCGTTTTCCGTCGTTTCGCCCGAAACAAAGGACGAAATTGTCGCCCGCGGCGCATTTCGTGTCAATTCAGGCGCTTGAAACAGCGCTGCGGTGGGCACGTGCTCGTGCGGATCGAGCACTACGTAATGGCGCCGCGGCAAGGCCAGCGGCGTGAGCCGCTCGCCCACGCCCTCGGCCCAGGCCGAACGACCGCGCACGAACACCGGCACGTCCGCACCCAGCTGACGACCGAGGCCCGCCAGCGCGTCCTCGTCCAGCCCGCAACGCCACAGATGGTTCAGTGCCACCAGCACGGTGGCCGCATCCGAACTGCCGCCACCGAGGCCGCCGCCCATCGGTATGCGCTTGTCCACCTCGATCTCGGCGCCAGCCCTCGCGCCTGCGTGCGTGCGCAGCAGCCGGGCGGCGCGCACCACCAGGTCGTCCTGCTCGGGGACGCCAGGCACGTTGTTCAGACGGCGGATTTCGCCATCCGCACGCAGGCGCAGGCGCAGCTCGTCGCCCCAGTTGAGCAGGCGGAACACGGTCTGCAGCTCGTGGTAGCCGTCGGGCCGGCGACCGGTGATGCGCAGGAACAGGTTCAGCTTGGCCGGTGCCGGCCAGCGCGTCCAGCCCAGCGGCGAAGGCTGCAGGTAGCGGCGCATGTACACGCGCAGGTGCATGGGGAAACCACGCTGGCGGTCGCTCGCGTGATGCTCGGCCAAAGCCGGCGTATAGCGCGCCGGGTCGATCGCCTCGAAGCCATGGCGTGCATAGAACGGCGCGTTCCACGGCACGTCGGAAAGCGTCCCCAGCACCACGGACGGATAGCCCGACTCGGCCGCCCAGGCGCAGGCGCGTTCCAGCAGTGCCGCGCCGATGCCGCGCCGGCCGTGACTGGGCAGCACGTCGATCTCGGCGATACCCGCCTCGTTACCCTCGATCGCCACGCCCACGAAGCCCACGGGTCCGCCGCTTTCGTCCAGCGCGACCCAGACCTGGCCAGCACCGATCGCCGCCGCCAGCGACTGCGCATCCATCGGCGCGGCAGCGTACGACGGCCATGCGGGATGGCCGCGGAACAGTTCCTGCGCTGCGCGCTCGATGCCGCGAAGGGCTTCAACCTGCGCCAGCTGGGCGCGCTCGATGCGGAATGACATGGGCCGAGGGATTCGAGGAAGCCATCTAGCTTAACCGCCCGGCCGGCACGCGGGTCACAGGTGCCGGCGGATCGCGCCAACCATCGCCGCGGCCGGCGCATCGGCGACGACCCGGTTGCGGCCACCCTGCTTGGCGACGTAGAGCGCCGCGTCCGCACGCGCGAACAGCTCGTCCGGGTGGTAGCCGTGGTCCGGGTCCGCCTGCGCCACCCCCAGGCTCAGGGTGAGGCCGGGAATCGGCGGCTCGGCCAGCGGCGCCCGCTCTGCCACCGCCGCGCGCAGGCGCTCGGCCAGTGCGACGGTGCCTGCGGCGTGCTGGCCGGCGCAGGCGATCATGAATTCGTCGCCGCCGAAACGACCGAACAGGTCGTCGCTGACCAGGTGCTCGCGCACCACGCCGACCACCAGGGCCAACGCGGCATCGCCGACCAGGTGGCCGTGACTGTCATTGATGGCCTTGAAGTGGTCGAGGTCGAACACGATCAGGCTGAGCGGCTGGTTGTACCTCGCCAGGTGATCGATGCGCTCGCGCAATTCCGCGGCGAACGCCTGCCGGTTCAGCGTGCCGGTAAGCGGATCGTGCATCGACAGCTGCTGCAACTGCTCGGACTTCTGCCGCAAATGGTTGTGCGCGGACTTCAGGAAGCGCTGCTGACGCGCCAGGCGCTCGGCTTCTTCGCGCAGTTGCCGCGACCGGCGCAACGATGCCCACCAGGCCAGCAGTGCGCCGGCCAGCGCCAGCAGCAACAGCCATGGCAGCGAACGCGACGGCGGATTTGCGGGAGCCTCGGCATGCGCCTGGACCGGCACGACCGGCGCCGGCGCGGCCGCCGGTATCGCCTGCTGGCGTGCGGCCGGCGTCGCCGCAGGCAGCGGCGCGGCGGCACCGGCATCGACACTGGAGGCCGCCGCAGGACTTGCCGCCGGCGCCAGCAGCACGGGCTCCGGCAAGCTCGCGGGGGCCTCTGCCGGGACCGGGGCGATCCTTGGCGGTGGCGGTGGCGGTGGAGGTAGCGGTCGCGGCGGTCGCATGCCAGGGGGCCGCATGCCCGGCGGCGGTCGCAGTGGCATGCCGGGCGGCGGGGGTGGCGGCATGCCGTCACCCGGTCGCTGCTGCGCCTCCGCGGAGGCCGTCAGCCCCAGCAGCAGGCACAAGGCGCAACCGATGGCGCTTCGTCTCGATGCAGCCACGTCCGTCCTCCCCATGCGTGCCCCGGCGCACTCTAGCGAGTCGGGCACGTGCGGTCACGCGGGCGGCGGTCGCCGCCTCCGCGATTGCCGACTCAGCGCAGGCTCCATGTCTCGATCGACAGCCGCACCTTGTACGGCGGCCGTGAGGCGAAGATGGTGGTGGGCAAGGGCGGCTGGTGCGTGGCGTCCCAGGCACGGTAGTCGACCGACCAGCCGTCCTGCGTGAGCAGCGAAGGCAGCCGGTTGTCACCGAACGCCAGTTGGGCGGGGCCGCTGTCGGCGCGCAGGCCAAGCACCCAGGCGCGCAGGTCGTGCAGCGGCACTTCCCAGCCCAGGGCGCGGCGGATCAGCGACTCGGCGTCCGCACCCTGGAGCGGACCGCCGTCCAGCCCCTTCAGCACCGCTCCGTCCGGACCGCTGCTCAACTCGAAGCTGCGGCCGGTGATCGGCGCACGAAACACGAAGCTGTAGCTGCGGCCGTCCTGCGTCCAGGTGAAGCCGCCACTGCCACCGTCGTGGCCGTCGGAGACCCCCAGCCGGCCTTCCAGCGTCCAGTGGTCAGCATGCGCCAGCGCGTGTTCGCGCGCGAGTTGCGCGTTGAGCAGGGCCGCATCGCCCTTGATGCGCACCGCCGGCTGCGGCACGCACGCAGCCAGCAACAGCGGCAGGGCTGCCGCGAGGATTCGAAAGCGACGCTTCATGGATTCAGCCGTTTGAGGGTGCTTTGCAGGCTAGCGTTGTGCGGGTCGAGTTTGCGCACGGCCTCGAATACGCGTTGCGCGCCGCTGCGATCGCCCTGCTTCCACAGCACTTCGCCTAGATGCACGCCGATGTCGGCGTCCTTGCCGGACTCCCACGCGCTGCGCAGCGACTGCGCCGCTTGGTCGAGGTGGCCCAGCCGGTATTGCAGCCAGCCCCAGGAGTCGGCGATGGATGGATCGTTCGGACGCGCCGCGCGCGCGCGGGCGATCAACCGCTCCGCCTCGGGCAGGTCGCGATTGGCATCGGCCAAGGTGTAACCCAGGGCGTTGCTGGCGTCGATGTCGTTCGGCTTGAGCTTCAGCAGGCTGCGGAAATCCCGCACCGCAGGATCCACCTGGCCGGCGCTGGCGTAGGCCAGGCCACGGTCGTATAGCAGGGTGGGATCGTTCGGCGCGACCTGCAGCGCATGGTCGAAGGCGTCGATCGCCCGCGGGTAGTTGCGCTCGCGCAGGTAGATCTCGGCGTCGAGCTGCCAGGCCTGGCGCAACTGATCCGGCTGGTCGAGGTAGTTCACCTGCATCTGCCCGAGCAGTTGGTGCGCGTCGGCGCTCCTGCCCTGTGCTTCCAGCAGCACGGCGCTGCGCAGGTCGGCGTCGAAGGCATGCGGATCGTCGTCGCCGACCTGGTCGTACCACGCCAGTGCCTCGGCGTCGCGGTGCTGCATTTCGGCCAACTGGCCGAGCAGGAAGGCGTTTTTCTGGCGCACCTCGGGCGCGGCCTGCCGCAGCTGGCGATACAGCGAGGCTAGCGCCCTGGTGTCCTTGTTGCGCGCTGCCAGCGCGACGCGCAGCTGCCAGGTATCGGCGTCCTGCGGGCCGTGGTCCAGCAGCTTCGCGGCCGCGGCGTAATCGCCGGACTCGCTCAACAGGCTGGCGTAGAGCAGGCGCAGGTGCACGTCGTCCGGTGCCTTGGCGACGGCCTGCTTGAGCAGGGCCAGCGCGCCCTTGCCGTTGCCGCTGCCGACCATCAGTTTGGCCGCCCAGCCGTAGGCCTCGGTGTTGCCGGGGAAACGCTCGATGGCAGCGTCTGCGATGCGCTGGGCGTAGGCATGCCGACCCAGCTTTTCGCCCAGCTCGCTCATCGCCAGCCAGGCCTGCGGATCGCCCGGCAACCGTTGCGGCGTGGCCAGCGCCTCTAGCAACTTGCCGGCCTGCGCCTGATCGCGCGCGGCCACCAGCACCTGGCCGAAGCTGCGCCAGGCATTCTTGTCGTGGCTGTCGGTGAGTATCTGCAGCTGGCGTTGCGCCTCGGTCGTGTCGCCACGATCCAGCGCCACCTGCGCGCGCACCGGCGCCATGGCCTCCGGCTTGCCGCCCAGCGCCTGCCAGCGATCCAGCGCACGGCCGGCGGCCGCGTCGTCGTGCACCGCGACCGCGAGCCGGGCGGCACGTTCCGCCACGGCCGGATCGTTGCTGATCGCCATCGCCCTGCCGTAATGCTCCGAAGCGGCC
>JAJZET010000145.1 GCA_021805685.1 Pseudomonadota bacterium | reverse complement strand
CCACGTCGCAGTCCAGGCCGAGGCGCGCCATTGCCACGAGGGGGACCCTCCCGGCCGTGCGCAGGCATTCCGCCGCGGTGCCGCCGTAGGCGCGGGCGAGGCCGCCGGCGCCGAGCTTGATGCCGCCATACCAGCGGGTCACCACGACCGCCACGCGGTCGAAGCCCTGTCCGTCGATCGCCTGCAGGATCGGCCGGCCCGCGGTGCCACCGGGTTCGCCGTCGTCGTTGAAGCGGTAATCCTGGCCGATGCGATAGGCCCAACAGTTGTGCGTGGCGTCGGTGGCGGATACCTCGCGCACGAAGGCCAACGCCTGCTCCGGATCGGCGACCGGGGCTGCCTGCGCAAGGAAGCGGCTCTTCTTGATCTCCTCGAGATGACGGCAGGCGGTGGCAAGGGTGTGCAGCGGTTCGCTCATGCGCGCAGGGTAGGGGATGACGTCATGCCTTTGCATTACCCTGCCGGCTTCGCATGGGTCGGGGGTACTGAAATGTCGCTGGATGTGCTGATCGTGCTTGTGGTGCTGGCCCTTGCGATGCGTGCCCTGAAGTGGCGGCGCATGGCGGGCACGGTCTGGCTGCTGGTCATGCTGCTGTTGCTGGCCACGGGTTGCGGCCTGTTGCCGGCATGGTTGTTGCGCGGACTGCAGGCGCCTTACGCGCAGCACCCGGCGGTGGCATGGGCGCCACGCAACGCCATCGTGCTGCTCGGCGCCGGTACGGTGCGCACGCCGGATGGCGTGGAGCCCACCGTGTTCGCGCACGGCCGCATCGACGAAGCGCTGGCGTTGTACCGCGAATGCAAGGCCAGCGGCAACGATTGCAAGCTGGAGGTGAGCGGCGGCGACGCGCTGCATACCGGCCGATCGGAAGCCGTGGTGTACGGCGCGCTGCTGCAGCGCCTCGGTGTGCCGGCAAGTGACCTGCTGCTGGAGCCGCGCAGCATGAACACCTGGCAGAACGCCGAGTTCAGCGCGCCGCTGCTGCGCGCTTACGGCGCACGGCATGTGGTACTGGTGTCCTCCGCGCTGCACCTGCGCCGGGCCAGCCTGTATTTCGGGCACTTCGGCATCGTGGCGACACCGGTGCGCGGCGACTGGCTCAAGGCGTACGTGGGCTGGTGGCCACAATCCTGGAACTTCACCGTGGCCGACGCAGCCCTGCACGAATACGTCGGCGTGCTGCGCTTCCACGTCTACAACGCGATGGGCTGGAACGCACGGGTGACGCAACCCGGCGCACCGTGAGTCAGCTTCGGCGCATCACCATCAACCGCAGCTCGCTCATGTCCTCGATGGCGTAGCGCACGCCCTCGCGGCCGAGGCCGGAGAGCTTCACGCCGCCGTAGGGCATGTTGTCCACGCGGAAGCTGGGGATGTCGTTGACCACCACGCCGCCCTGTTCCAGTTCGTCCCAGGCGCGCATGGCGTGTTCCAGACTGTCGGTGAAGATGCCGGCCTGCAGCCCGTAGTCGGAGTCGTTGACCAGCGCGATGGCCTCGTCGAAGGTCTTGAAGGGCGCGAGCAGGGCGAACGGGCCGAACGCTTCCATGCGATTCGCCTTGGCCTCGCGCGGCACGTGTTCCATCAGCGTGGCGTCCAGCATGTTGCCGTGGCGCTTGCCGCCGCAGAGGATTTTTCCGCCGGCTTTCTTCGCCTCCATGATCCAGCCGTGCAGGCGTTCGGCGGCCGCCTCGTCGATCATCGGGCCGAGGAACACGCTCTTGTCCTTCGGGTCGCCGGCCTTGAGCTTCTTCGTGGCCGCGACGAGCTTCCGTTTCAGCGCCTCGTAGACGTCGGCGTGGGCGTAGATGCGTTGCACGCCGATGCAGCTCTGGCCGGACTGGTAGAACGCGCCGAAGATCAGCCGCTCCACCACCTTGGCCAGCTTCGGCCCCTGGTCGGCGTCGATGATGCAGGCGGCGTTGCCGCCCAGCTCCAGCGTGACCTTCTTGTGGCCAGCGCGGGCCTTGAGGTCCCAGCCGATCTGGCCACCGGTGAAGGAGAGCAGCTTCAAACGTTCGTCTTCCACCAGCGGCGAAGCGTGCTTGCCGTCCAGCGGCAGGATCGAGAACGCGCCCTTCGGCAGGTCGGTCTCGGCCAGCACCTCGCCGATGATCAGCGCGCCGATCGGCGTCTTCTCCGAGGGCTTCAGCACGAACGGGCAGCCTGCCGCGATCGCCGGCGCCACCTTGTGCGCCACCAGGTTCAGCGGGAAGTTGAACGGGGTGATGAAGGACACCGGGCCCAGTGGCACGCGCTTGGTGTAGCCGTGGTAGCCATCCAGGCGTGCGGCCAGCTGCAGGTTCAGGGTCTCGCCGTTGATGCGCACGGCTTCCTCGGCTGCGATGCGGAAGGTTTCGATCAGTCGCGTCACTTCGCCCGCTGCATCCTTGATCGGCTTGCCTGCCTCGATGCACAGTGCTTCGGCCAGTTCGTCGCGACGTGCACTGAAGCGGTCCACGCAGTGCTGCAGCACTGCCTGCCGCGCCCATGGCTTGAACTCGCGCATCGGTTTCGCCGCCTTCACCGCGGCGGCGATGGCCTTCTCGGTGGCCTTGGCGTCAGGCATGGCCACGCGGGTGGCCAGCTTGCCGCTGTACTTGTCGAAGACTTCTAGCATGGACTTCGAGGTCTGCGGCTGGTTGGCGAGATAGTAGGGGTAGGTCTTGGCTAGCATGGGTTGCTCCGGATCAGACCGCCGCGCCGAGCTGGCGGATTTGTTCGTCGAGAATGCGATGGTTGTCGGAATAGTCGATGGCCAGGTCGATCAGGTGCACGCCGCCGGCATCGAACGCCGCGCGCAGCGTGGGCAGGAAGGCTTTGGCATCGGCCGGGCGGTGGCCGTGCGCGCCATGCGCTTCGGCGAACATCACGAAGTCGGGGTTGCCGAACTGCATGCCGTAGTCGGCGAAGCCCATGTCCGCCTGCTTCCAGCGGATCATGCCGAAGGCGTCGTCGCGCAGCAGCAGAATCACCAGGTCAAGCTTCAGCCGCACCGCGGTCTCCAGTTCCTGCGCATTCATCATGAAGCCGCCGTCGCCGCAGATCGCCAGCACCTTGCGGCCCGGGTGCACCAGCTTGGCCGCCATCGCCGAGGGCAAGCCGGCACCCATGGTCGCCAGCGCGTTGTCCAGCAGGATGGTGTTCGGCTGGCGGGCGCGGTAGTAGCGCGCGTACCACAGCTTGTACATGCCGTTGTCCAGGCACAGCACACCGTCGTCCGGCATGCAGGCGCGGGTGTCGGCGACCACGCGCACCGGGTGCATGGGGAAGCGCGCATCGTCGGCGTGCTCCTTCAGCTGGGCATGGAACGCCTTGCGCACCTTGTCGAAGTAGCCGAAATCCCAGTGCGGCTGCTTCTGCAGCGCGTCGGTGAGCCGCTCGATGGTGTGCGCGATGTCGCCCACCACCTCGATCTGCGGGAAGTACACCGCGTCCACCTCGGCGGTGGAGAAGTTGATGTGGATCACCGTGCGCCGCCCTTTGTGCATGAAGAACGGCGGTTTCTCCACCACGTCGTGGCCGGCGTTGACGATCACGTCGGCGGCGTCGATCGCGCGGTGCACGAAGTCGCCGTCGGACAGCGCGGCGTTGCCCAGCCACAGCGGGTGGTCCTCGTCCACCACGCCCTTGCCCATCTGCGTGGTGAAGAACGGGATGCCCAGCTTGTCGATGAAGGCGCGCAGCGCCACCGCGGTGCGCTGTCGGTTCGCCGCCGCGCCTATCATCAGGATCGGATGCTTGGCCTGGCTGATCGCCTCGCCGGCCTGCACCAGCGCGGCGTCGTCGGGCGAGGGGCGGCGCGCGTACTCGGTGGGCAGCAGGATCGCGTCCTCCACGTCGTCGCGTGCGATGTCCTCGGGCAGCTCCAGGTGCGCGGCGCCGGGGCGCTCCTCCTCGGCGCGGCGGAACGCCTCGCGTATCCGTGCCGGGATCGTCGCGGCGGATACCACTTGGCGCGTGTATTTGGTGAGCGGCTGCATCATGTCCACCACGTCCACCAGCTGGAACAGGCCCTGTTTGTGCAGGCGGATGGGCTTCTGCCCGGTGATCATCAGCATCGGCATCGCGCCGAGCTGGGCGTAGGCCGCCGCGGTGACCAGGTTGGTCGCACCCGGACCCAGCGTGGACAGCGCCACGCCGGCCTCGCCGGTGAGCCGTCCCCAGGTGGCCGCCATGAAGCCGGCGGCCTGCTCGTGGCGGGTGACGATCAGCCGGATCGAGGACTCGCGCAACGCTTCGACCAGATCGAGGTTTTCCTCGCCCGGCACGCCGAAGATGCAGCGCACGCCTTCCGCCTCCAGCGCCTTCACGAACAACAATGCAGCTTTCATGCACGACCTCCGTGGGGGGACGGCAGGATGCGTGATCGCACGTTCAGTGGGTGTGAGCGGCGAGCATGCATGATCCGCATGCCGCGCAGGTTCTCCGTCGGCAACGCAGCGGTACGCTGCGTGCTGCCGGCCAGTGGGCTCCCGGAGCTCCGTTATCCAAGGCCGGCTCACCGACCGGTTTTTCGCCGGACAGACGCGATGAGCAGCGAGCCCTGTTGCTGGCGCCAAGGGGCTGCCTTATGGTGCGCACTCCGCCGTCGTATCCGTCGCTCGCCCGAATGGCATGGATGTGGTCAGACGAATCGATACCGCCTAGCCCCTGAGCCCCGTTCGATGCCGACAGAACACCCCGGATTACATGCCCATGCCTGGATGACGAAGCGCAGCGGCGAGCCCAGCAACGATCGAACGGATCAACAGCACGGCCAGGCATCCCGGTGGCTCCCTGCACATCGCGGGTTGCGCGCCTGCCTCTGGCTGGGCGTGTTGCTGCTGGTGCTCGGCTTTGCGTTCCAGGGAACGCGCGGGCTCTGGAACACGGACGAGGGGCGATACGTCGACAACGCGCTGCAGATGGTGGATTCGGGCAATTACCTTGTGCCGGCATACAACGCCGATCACCTGAACTTCAGCAAACCGCCGCTGGTGCTCTGGGCGATCGCTGCGAGCGTGCGCGTGATGGGAAAGACCACGTGGGCGGTGCGCACTCCCTCCGCGCTGGCTTTCGTGCTTACCGCACTGCTGCTGTGCGGGATGGGCCGCGTGCTGGTGCCGGAGAGGCCCTGGTTGCCGGGCCTGATCTACGGCTGCAGCCTGGCGCCGTTCATCGCCGCCAACGTGGTGAGCACCGATGACCTGCTTGCCTTGTGCGAGGCGCTGGCCATGTGGGGGTTCCTGCGCGCCGGCTTTGGCGCCGCCGGCGAACGGCGAGGTTTCGCCCTGCATGTGATGTGGCTGGGGTTCGGGTTGGCCTTCCTCACCAAGGGGCCGCCCGGCCTGCTGCCGTTGCTGGCGATCGTCGTGTTCATCGCCAGGCGCGATGGCATGAAGGCGTTGCGCGGCTATTTCCCCTGGTCGGGCATGCTGCTGTTTGGCGTGCTCGGATTTGCCTGGTATGCCGTCGTGATCCTGCGCACGCCGGGGTTGTTCGACTACTTCATGAAGTACGAG
Source organism: Pseudomonadota bacterium (assembly GCA_021805685.1). Lineage (GTDB taxonomy): Bacteria > Pseudomonadota > Gammaproteobacteria > Xanthomonadales > Rhodanobacteraceae > Rhodanobacter_A. Next base: position 6,345 of record JAJZET010000145.1, on the reverse strand, counting down.
GTCTTCGATCGGGTCTTCACTTCGGTGCAGGGGCGCAATCCGCAGTGGTACGGCTGGCTGGTGGCCTACGGACCGGTGTTCGTCCTCGGTACGCTGCCCTGGTGGCCGGCGGTGTTGCCCGAGCTGAAGGCGGCGGTGTTGCCGGCGAGTTGGCGCGGCTGGTGGCGCGAACCGTCCTTGCCGCTGTTCCTCGGGCTATGGCTGGCGTTGCCGCTGTTCGTGTTCTGCATTGCGCGCTCCAGGCTGCCCGTGTATGCGCTGCCGCTTTTCATTCCGGTGTCGCTGATGGTCGCGCTGGCCCTGCGCTCGCGGCTCGATCTCGCCTCCTGGCGCCAGCGCGTGGCTCTCGGGCTGTGGGTGGCGGCGTTGCTGGCATTCAAGGGTGGCGTTGCGCTGCACGCGCATCCTCTTTCGGACGATCGGGTTTTCGCGCGGCAGCTGTCGGCATTGACCGGCAACGCGGATTATTCGGCGGTCGCCTTCGTCGAAGCCACGGACTCCAGCGTGTCGATGGAGGAGCACACGCCGTGGGGCATGCGCCTGTATCTGGACAAGCCGATCTACGCGTTGTCCTGGTCGCCGCAGGGGGCACGGCTGGCGCAGGAGGTCTGCCGCCTGTCCGTGCGCCATCCCTCGCTGTTGCTGGTCGTCGACGATGCGTCGAGCGAGGCGCTGACCTCGGACCTGACGGCATTGTCGGCGCGTTTCCCAGGGGTCAGCTCCGCCCGGCTCGGTAGCTGGCGGAGGTCCAACGTGGTCCTGCTCAGGCGGCGGAATGCACCGGCGGCCGCGTCGGCCTGCGTGCCGCAGCCAGAGGTGCGTAGCTGATGTGGCGTCTGGGAATCAAGCGCGTCGACGTGCTGGTCGGCGTGACCGTGATCGGCTGGGTCCTGGTGGCGTGGTTCACGCTGGTGGGGCTCAACGCCGTGCTGCAGTTTCTGCGTCAGCTCCGCTTCGTCGGCCACAACGGTTTCACCGTGACCAACGCGGCGTTCTATGTGATCGTCACCATTCCGCGGCGGATGTACGAAATGTACAGCGCCGCGGCCCTGATCGGTGGCTTGCTGGGCCTGGGCGGCCTGGCGGCCACGGGCGAGCTGACCGCATTGCGTGCCGCCGGAATGTCGCGCTTGCGCATCGCCACCTCGGCGCTCGGGGTGGTCGCCGTGCTGGTGGTGGGCGTGGTCATCATGGGCGAAACCATCGGGCCCTGGGGCGACCAGGTTGACCAGGCGATGCAGGTGCGCCTGCGCTCGGGAACGATGGAAACCAGCCAGAGCGGGCTGTGGGCGCGTGACGGCGACCGCGTCATCAACGCCGCGCACAGCATCCTGCGCACCATCGACGGCCGGGTGCAGCTGCAACTGCTCGACGTCCGCGTGTTCACATTGACGCCGGATGGCCAGTTGCGTCGTTTCGACCACGCTCAGACGGCGGAGCATGTCGGCGGGCAATGGGTGCTCGACAACGTGCGCAGCAGCGTGCTCACGGACAGCGGTGTGCACAGTTCGACCAGCGCCAGCGTGAGCTGGCCGTTGCGGCTCGATTCGCACGTGCTCGAAATGTCGATGATCCAGCCCCAGTACCTGTCCATGCGCGACCAGTTGCGCAATATCCGCTACCTCCAGCGCAACCACGAGAGCACCGTGGCCTACGCCTCGCCGTTCTGGGGGCGCGTGTTCTATCCGCTGAATGTCCTGGTGCTGATGCTGAGTGCGATGCCGTTTGCGTTCGGATCACTGCGCTCCGGCGGTGCCGGCAAGCGCATCTTCATCGGCATCGTGCTGGCGCTGGCCTGGTATTTCGGGCAGCAGGTGGTGGTGAGCTTCGGCGTGGTCGCCGGCCTGCCGCCGTCGATCGCCAACCTGTTGCCGGCGGTGCTGACCGGTTCGCTGGCCTGGTTCTTTTTCAGGCGACTGGCCTGAGCGGACAGCCGCGGCCCCCTGGCGGTACGTCGTGGCCGGCTCGCCCTTTCGCGCGGTTCATTCCACCCGCAGGGCCAATGATCCGTCGGCCAGTCGTGCCTGCAGGCCGGCGCCGGGCTCGACGCCCGAGGTGGAGCGCACCACGTTGCCGTTCGCGTCGAGCAGGATCGCGTAGCCGCGCTCCAGCGTGGCGAGCGGGCTGACCGCCTGCAGGGTGCGCGCTGTCTGCTCCAGCGCATGGCGTTCGCGCTCCAGTTGGCGCGCGATGGCGTGCCGCAGGCGTTGCGACTGTTCGGCCAGTTGCCGCCGCAGCAGCGGCAGCCGCTGCTGCGGGTGGCGCGCCAGCAGGCGTGCATGCAGTCGTTCCAGCCGGTTGCGTTCGCCCTGCTGGCGTTCGCGCAGCACGGCGAGCAGGCGGTGATGCAGGTGGGCGAGGCGTTCGCGGTCGCGTGCCAGCCTGGCCTGCGGACGTTGCGCTTGCAGGCGCGCGAACAGGTGGTCGACGCGCTGGCCGAGCGACTGCAGGCGGCGTTGCTCGAGCAACGCCAGGCGTTGCCGCAACTGGCGCAGGTGGCGCAGCGTGGCCTGCGCGTCGGGCACCAGCAACTCGGCAGCGGCCGAGGGCGTGGGCGCACGCAGGTCGGCCACGAAATCGGCAATGCTGAAGTCCACCTCGTGGCCCACCGCGCTCACCACCGGCACCGCACAGGCGTGGATGGCACGCGCCACGGCTTCGTCATTGAACGCCCACAGGTCTTCCAGCGAGCCGCCGCCGCGGGTGACCAGCAGCACGTCGTAGCGGGCGCTGGCCGAGGCCTTCTTCAGCATCGCCACGATCGCGGGCGGGGCCTCGCGGCCCTGCACGGGCACCGGCAGCACGTCCACCTCGGCCAGCGGCCAGCGCCGCGCGAGCACGCTGAGCACGTCGCGGATCGCCGCGCCGGTGGCGGAGGTGACCACGCCGATGCGGCGCGCGTAGCGCGGCAGTGCCCGCTTGCGCGCGGCGTCGAACAGGCCTTCGGCGTCGAGCTGCGCCTTCAGCCGCTCGAACTCGCGCTGCAGCGCGCCTTCGCCGGCCGGCTCCATGTGCTCGGCGACCAGCTGGAATTCGCCGCGCGGCTCGTACAGGCCCACCCGCGCGCGCAGCAGTACCTGCATGCCGTCGATCGGCTTGAAGCGCAGCGCGGCGCTCTTCGGGCGGAACATCGCGCAGCGCACCTGGGCGCCGCTGTCCTTCAGCGTGAAGTAGAGGTGCCCCGAGGCCGGGCGCGCCACGTTGGACAGCTCGCCCTCGATCCACACCAGCGGCAGCGCGTCCTCCAGCAGCCCGCGCACCAGCCGGTTGAGCGTGCTGGGGGTAAGGATGTGCCGAGGCGGAGCAGCGGGGGCGTCGGGCGCGTGCATGGGGTGGCGAGCCTAGCATGTCTGGGCTGTGCCAGCGCTTGTGCAACAGTGGCTTGGCGGCGGTTGTGCAGGTAATCCCTGATGTAGCAGTCGGGCGATTGTCACGGGCATTCCGCTAGAATTTCGTCTTCAAGCCGCCTCTCGCGCGGCGACGGATGGCCAGTTGCACGCATGAACGATTCCAACGACACCAAGCCACGCGAAGCCCTTCCGCAGGCGCGCCGACCCAATGTGGGCGTACAGATCGGCAAGGTGCGGGTGGGCGGGGGTGCGCCCATCGTGGTGCAGTCGATGACCAACACCGACACCGAGGATGCGGTTTCCACCGCCAAGCAGATCGCCGAGCTGGCCCGTGCCGGCTCCGAACTGGTGCGCATCACGGTGAACACGCCGGCGGCGGCGACGGCCGTGCCGCATATCCGCGACCGCCTGGCGATGATGGGCGTGGAGGTACCGATCATCGGCGACTTCCACTACAACGGCCACCAGCTCCTGGAGCAGGAGCCGGCTTGCGCCGAGGCGCTGGCCAAGTACCGCATCAACCCTGGCAACGTGGGCTTCGGCAAGAAGAAGGACGCGCAGTTCGGCGCGATCATCGAGAAGGCGATCGAGTACGGCAAGCCGGTGCGCATCGGCGCCAACTGGGGCTCGCTGGACCAGGGCATGGTCGCCATGCTGATGGACGAAAACGCGCAGCGTGCCGCGCCGTGGGACGCCAGCCACGTGGCGCGCGAGGCGTTGATCCGCTCGGCGCTGGATTCCGCCGCGCTGGCCGAGCGGATCGGTCTGCCGCGCGAGCGCATCATCCTGTCGGCCAAGGTGTCCGGCGTGCAGGAGTTGATCGCGGTCTACCGCGATCTGGCCGCGCGCTGCGACTATGCGCTGCACCTGGGCCTGACCGAGGCCGGCATGGGTTCGAAGGGCATCACCGCCTCGGCTGCGGCGCTCGCCGTGCTGCTGCAGGAGGGCATCGGCGACACCATCCGCATCTCGCTCACGCCGGAGCCGGGCGGTGCGCGCACCGGCGAGGTGATCGTGGCGCAGGAGCTGCTGCAGACCATGGGCCTGCGCGCCTTCACGCCGCTGGTCACCGCCTGCCCGGGCTGCGGCCGTACCACCAGCGAGTTCTTCCAGCAGTTGGCCAAGGTGGTGCAGGAACACGTGCGCGAGCAGATGCCGACCTGGCGGGTGAAGTACGACGGCGTGGAAAACCTCACCCTGGCGGTGATGGGCTGCGTGGTGAACGGGCCGGGCGAATCCAAGCACGCCAACATCGGCATTTCGCTGCCGGGCAATGGCGAGGCGCCGGCGGCACCGGTGTTCATCGACGGCGAGAAGGCGATGACGCTGCGCGGCGACAACATCGCCAGCGAGTTCGTGGGCATCCTCGACGACTACGTGGCACGCAAGTACGCCGTGCGCGCCGGCTGAGCCCGGCGCGCCTCGCTTCAAGCATTCGATAACGCCACGCTGGACCGAACATGAGCGATCTGCCCGACTGCCCGATGTGCCATTCCGCCTACACCTACGAGGATGGCGGACTGCTGGTGTGCCCCGAGTGCGCGCACGAGTGGTCGAGGGAGGCGACCGCCGCCGAGAGCGACGAGTTGATGGTGAAGGACGCCAACGGCAACCGGCTGGCCGACGGCGACAGCGTCACGGTGATCAAGGACCTCAAGGTCAAGGGCTCGTCGCTGGTGGTCAAGGTCGGTACCAAGGTGAAGAACATCCGCCTGGTGGAAGGCGACCACGACATCGACTGCAAGATCGACGGCATCGGTCCGATGAAGCTGAAGTCGGAGTTCGTGCGCAAGGCCTGAGCCGGCTGCGTGACTGCTGCGGGTGAATCCAGCGAGGTACCGGTGGACCAGCGCGAGCACACCATTCTCGAAACCTGGCACGCCAACGCCGCGCCATGGACGCGCGCGGTGCGCGAACACGCCATCGCCAGCCGCCAACAGGTCACCGATCGCGCCATCCTCGACGCCGTGCTGGCGCGCCGGCCGCGCAGCGTCATCGATCTCGGCTGCGGCGAGGGCTGGCTGGCGCGCGCGCTGGCGGTGCAGGGCGTCGACGTGCTCGGCATCGACGCCGTGCCGGCGCTGGTCGATGCGGCGCGCACGGCGGGTGGCGGCCGCTTCCTCGCGATGGACTACGCCGAGGTCGCGGGTGGCGCGCTGTGCGAGCGTGCCGACGTCGTGACCTGCAATTTTTCCCTGCTTGGCGGCGAGTCCGTGGATGCCTTGCTGCGCGCCGTACCCTCCCTGCTCAGGCCGGGCGGTGCGCTGGTGGTGCAGACCCTGCATCCGCCGACGGCCTGCGGCGACGCGCCCTACGTGGACGGCTGGCGCGAAGGCTCGTGGGCCGGTTGTGGCGACGGCTTCGGCCAGGCGGCGCCGTGGTATTTCCGCACGCTGGCGGGCTGGCTCGATGCGCTGGCGCGGGCCGGCCTGTACGAGGTGGGCAGGGTCGAGCCGATGTATCCGTCGACGGGAAAGCCGGCGTCGCTGATCCTGGTGGCCGAGGCGCGGCACGGATCCCTGCGCGAGGTCGCGAGGAATCATCGCGGCCCGCCTCCGGTCGGGCAGGCGGTATCGGGCGACGCCGAGGCGGCATCAGCGCGCTGCCAGGATGCCGCCACGCGACAGCAAGGTCCCGGCATCGCTCCAGTTGCCCACGCGGCCGGGCAGGGCGGCCAGTCGCGTTGCTTCGCGCAGGTAGTCTTCCCGCGGCATTTCCCCGGCACCGAGCCCCAGCGTGTGCGCGTTGGCCACCTGTGCGTCGATCAGCGGCCAGCCCCACGACCGCAGCAGGGCCGCCAGGGCCATCAGCGCGAGCTTGGAGCCACCGCTTTCGGCGCTGAACATCGATTCGCCGCAGAACAGCTGGCCGACCGCCACGCCGTAGACGCCGCCCACCAGGTGCGTGCCGTCCCACACTTCCACGCTGTGCGCGTGGCCCAGCCGGTGCAGCGCGACGTAGGCCTCGATCATCTCCGGCACCAGCCAGGTGCCGC
>JAJZET010000104.1 GCA_021805685.1 Pseudomonadota bacterium | reverse complement strand
CGCATAGCCGTTGCCGTCGTGCGCGCGGAAATCCGGGCGCTGCGTGCGCCAGCCGCGCGCCTCGGCCCGGGCCGCCAGTGCGCTGGTCTTGGTGGCGTCCGGGCTGGAATCCAGGCCGTGCGAGAGGATGATGTGGCCGCGCATCGCGGTCTCCGTGGGTCGTGGGCGCCGCGTACTGCGGTTGTCCATGATAGCTGGGGCCGTGCGAGACTCCGCGCATGCCCATGCTTGCCATCCACGACCAGCCCCTGCCCTACGTGGCGAAACTGCCCGAACGCCCGGCTTCCGCGGTGACCCTGGCGGTGATCCATTGCACGGAGCTGCCCGACCTGGCGATGGCGCGCGAATACGGCGAAAAAGTGCTGTACGACAGCGGCACCGGCAACAGCGGCCACTACTACATCGACCGCGACGGCGCGGTGTACCGCTACGTGCCCGGCACCCGCGTGGCGAACCACGTGCGCGGCTGGAATGCACAATCCATCGGCATCGAACTGGTCAACCGCGGACGCTACCCGGACTGGTTCGACTCGCGCCACCAGGCCATGACCGAGCCGTATACCGCGGCGCAGATCGCCGCGCTGCGCGCCCTGCTGGCGCAATTGCGCCACGCGTTCCCCAACCTGCGCGAGATCGCCGGCCACGAAGATCTGGACACCGCCCGCGTGGCGGCCAGCGACGATCCGGCGAAGCAGGTGGCGCGCAAGCTCGACCCGGGCCCGCTGTTTCCATGGGACGAGGTCCTGCACGGGAGTGGTCTGGTGCGGATCAAGGCGGACACCGCGCCCGCCAGACCGTGACCGACCGCTGCCCGGCCCGTCTCCCGCAAGCGGGCGAGGGGCTGGGGGGCGCGGGCAGCTATAATCGGCGTTTCCCCAAGCCCGAACGCCTCCCGCATGCGCGAAGAACACGTCAAGGAACTGGTCGAACTGCTGCAGCTCGAACGGCTGGAGGACAACCTGTTCCGCGGCCAGAGCCGCGACATCGGCACGCGCTTCGTCTTCGGCGGCCAGGTGCTGGGGCAGGCGCTATCGGCGGCACAGCAGACGGTGGACCCCTCGCGCGAGGCGCATTCGCTGCACGCCTACTTCCTGCGCGCCGGCGACATCGACGCGCCGATCGTCTACAGCGTGGAGCGCGCCCGCGACGGCGGCACGTTCTCCGCGCGGCGGGTGGTCGCGATCCAGCACGGACAGCCCATCCTGAATGGCGCGATTTCCTTCCAGGAGCCGGAAAGCGGCTTCGAGCACCAGGTGGCGATGCCCGAGGTCCCGGCGCCGGACGACGTGGAGCCGATGCGCCACCTGCCGCCGGACGAACTGGCCAAGCTGCCGGTGAAGCTGCAGCGCTGGCTGGGCATCGACGGGCCGTTCGAATTCCGCCAGGTGTGGCCGCGCGACGAACTGAACCCGGCCAAGCGGCCACCGATCCAGCACATCTGGTTCCGCCTCACCGCGCCGGTGGACGATTCGGCGGTGCTGCACCGCGCCCTGCTCGCCTACGCCTCGGATTTCCACCTGATCGGTACCGCCACCCTGCCGCACGGCATCTCCTACCTCACCCACAACGTACAGATGGCCAGCCTCGACCACGCGCTATGGTTCCACCGCCCGTTCCGCGTGGACGAATGGCTGCTGTACTCCTTCGACAGCCCCACCGCGCAAGGCGGCCGCGGCCTGGCGCGCGGGCAGATCTTCGACCGCGCCGGGCGGCTGGTAGCCTCCTCCGCGCAGGAAGGCCTGATCCGCCTGCGCGGCGGTTGAGCAGCATCCGATGCGACAGATCTATACCTCGCCCCGCCCCGGCAACATCGACCGCGTGGTCGCCCTGCTGGCCGAGCACGGCATCGAATCCCAGGTGGAGAACCGCTCCAGCTGGCGTACTCCCGGCCACCGCCGCTTCAGCTACCAGGAGCCCGACGATGCACGCGCGCGCTGGGAACAGGTGTGGATCACCCACGCCGACGACTACACCCGCGCCCGCGAGCTGATGCGCGAACTGGGTATCGAGCCGGTGGTGCGTTTCGGCAAGGACCTGGCCGAGGCGCGCAACCCCTCGCCGCAGGCCCGGCGCAAATTCACCGTGGCACGCGTGCGGCGCATCGTGATGCTGGCGATCCTGGCCGCCTTCGCGCTGGTGGTGCTGCGTTACCGGGGCGTGATCTGAGGCCCGCGCCCCCGGATCCGCCGAAACAGCGCGCCCCCGGATGCGCGCGCCGCCGCTCCAGCCTAGAATCGGGCCATGCGCTCCGAACAAGTCCGGTTGTTCCAGACCCTGCCGCACACCTGCGGCTACTACGCCGAGCGCACGGCGCAGAACCTCGTGCTCGACCCGGCTGCGCCGCAACTGGACCAGATGTACGGACCGGCGCTGGAACGCGGCTTCCGCCGCGCGGGCGGCCACCTGTATTTCCCGCACTGCCCGGAATGCCATGCCTGCACGCCCTGCCGCATCGACGTGCAGCACTTCCAGCCCGACCGCTCGCAGCGGCGCTGCCTGAAGCGCAACGCCGAGCTCACCGTCACCGAGTGCCAGGCCGGCTACAACGCCGAACGCCATGCGCTGTACGAAAAATACCTGCACCAACGCCACCCCGGCGGCGGCATGGACGAAGCCGACGCGAGCGACTTCCGGCGCTTCCTCACCGCGCCGTGGAGCCCCACCGTGTTCCTGGAGTTCCGCCTGCGCGAGCGCCTGCTCGGCGTGGCGGTCACCGACCTCTGCCGCAGCGGCCTGTCGGCGGTCTATACCTTCTTCGACCCCGGCGAGACCGCGCGCGGCCTGGGCACTTTCGCGATCCTGCAGCAGGTGGCGCTGGCCCGGCGCCGCAAGCTGCCCTGGGTATACCTGGGCTTCTGGATCGACGGCCACCCGAAGATGGACTACAAGCGGCGTTTCCGGCCATTGCAGTTGCGCACCGCCGAGGGTTGGCGTGCGATGCCCTGAATCCGGCGCATCGCACGGCGCGGCTTACGCCACCTTGTGCCCTTCGGGATACGGAAACAGCTTCACCAGCGGCACCGAGATGCCGTCGTCGCCCACCACGCGGCAATGCGTGCGGTCGAGCTGGCGCGGGTCTTCCACGCCGCAGCTGTGGGCGATGATGCCCACCTCGTGCATCACGTTCCTGGCGTAGTTCGCCACCTTCTCGCTCTTGTCGGTGACCACGAGGCCGCGCTGCAGCTTCGGATCCTGCGTGGTGATGCCGGTGGGGCAGGTATTGCGGTTGCACTGCAGCGACTGGATGCAGCCCAGCGCCAGCATGAAGCCGCGCGCGGAGTTGACGAAGTCCGCACCCATCGACAGCGCCCAGGCCACGTCGTAGGCGGTGATGCGCTTGCCCGAGCAGATCACCTTGACGCGTTCGCGCAGGCCCTTGACCACCAGCGTGTCGACCAGTGCGGGCAGCGCCTCGTGCAGTGGCAGGCCCACGCCTTCCATCAGGGTCTGCGGCGCGGCGCCGGTGCCGCCCTCGGAACCGTCGACGACGATGAAGTCCGGTGCGCTCTCGATGCCGCGCCGGTGCACCTCGTCGCACAGCTCCTCGATCATCGCCATGTCGCCGAATACCGCCTTGAAGCCGGTGGGTTTGCCGGTGAGGTCGCGGATGTGGCGGATCGCGTCCAGCAGTTCGGTCACGTTGCCGATGTCGAGGTGCCGATTCGGGCTCTGCGAATCCTGCGCCACCGGAATGCCACGGATCTCGGCGATCTCCGGCGTGACCTTGGCCGCCGGCAGCAGGCCACCCATGCCGGGCTTGGCGCCCTGGCCGAGCTTGATGCTGACCATCTTCACCTGCTTGTGCGCGCAGATCGCCAACAATTTCTGGTCGTCGAGCTTGCCGTCCGGCGTACGCACGCCGTACTTGGCGGTGCCGATCTCGAACACGATGTCGCAGCCGCCTTCGAGGTGGTAAGGCGCCAGCCCGCCCTCGCCGGTGTCCACCCAGATGCCGGCCTTGGCGGCGCCGTGCGACAGCGCGCGCACCGCGGGCGCGCCGAGCGCGCCGAAGCTCATCGCCGAGATGTTGAAGAACGCGGCATGATCGTAGGGCTCGCGGGCATAGGGGCCGATGCGCACCGGCTTCGGCTCCACGTGGTGGTCGCCCAGCGCCGGGAACGCCGCATTGACGAAGAACGGCACGCCTTCGCCGCGCAGGTCGCGGGTGGAACCGAACGCATTGGTGTTCTCCGCGTTCTTCGCCGCGCGGTACACCCAAACGCGCTGGGCGCGGTTGAACGGCAGCTCCTCGCGGTCGCTGGAAAAAAGGTATTGGCGGAAGAACTCGCCCAGGCGAAGGAAGCCGTAGCGGAAGTGCCCGATCACCGGAAAGTTGCGCAGCACGGCGTTGCCGGTCTGGTTCCGGTCAACCACCCATACCACCGCCACCACGACCACGCCCACCACCAGCAACAGCAGGAACAACGCGGCGAATGTCTGCACCAGCACCACCAGCCAGCGCGAAAAACCCGTGGAATGCATGAGCGGCTCCCGTGAATGCGAATCGGCCCAAGCCTAACGCATCGCTCCGCCGAAGGCTTGGCGCCGGCCTCCCCGCACTCGGCTCGCACACCTCAGATCAGGGATCGGAGCCTACAGCTCCACCCGCAGCTGTGCCGCAGCACGCACGGCCTTGGCGCGTGCCGCGTCCACGTCGACATCGCGCGCCAGCGTCACCGCCATGCGCCGGCGCCCCTTCACCTCGGGTTTGCCGAACACGCGCAACTGCGTGTCCGGCTCGACCAGCGCCGCTGCCACGCCGTGGTAGCGCGGCGCGCGGCCTTCGCCCTCCACCAGCACCGCGCACGAGGCGGACGGGCCAAACTGGCGGATCGCGGGAATCGGCAGGCCGAGGATCGCGCGCGCATGCAGCGCGAACTCCGAGAGATCCTGCGAGATCAGCGTGACCAGGCCGGTGTCGTGCGGACGCGGGCTGACCTCGGAGAAGATCACCTGGTCGCCCTTGACGAAGAACTCCATGCCGAACACGCCCCAGCCGCCCAGCGCGTTCGACACCGCCGCGGCCTGCCGCTGCGCCTCGGCCAGCGCCTGGTCGCTCATCGGTTGCGGTTGCCACGACTCGCGGTAATCGCCGTCCTCCTGGCGGTGGCCGATCGGCGCGCAGAAGCTGGTGCCGCCCTGGTGGCGCACGGTGAGCAGGGTGATCTCGAAATCGAAATCGACGAAGCCCTCGACGATCACCCGCCCCTTGCCGGCGCGGCCGCCGGACTGCGCGTAATCCCAGGCCTGCTGCATGGCGGATTCGTCGCGCACCACGCTCTGGCCCTTGCCCGAGGAACTCATCACCGGCTTGATCACGAAGGGATAGCCGATCTCGGCCACCGCGCGGCGGTAATCCACCTCGTTGTCGCAGAAGCGGTACGGCGAGGTGGGCAGCTCCAGTTCCTGCGCGGCGAGCCGGCGGATGCCCTCGCGGTCCATCGTCAGCCACGCGGCGCGCGCGGTGGGGATCACGTGCAGGCCTTCGCGCTCCATCTCCACCAGCGTGGGCGTGTGGATCGCCTCGATCTCCGGCACCACCAGGTCGGGCTTCTCCTGCTCGATCAATGCGCGCAACGCCTTGCCGTCCAGCATGTCGATCACGTGGCTGCGGTGCGCCACCTGCATCGCCGGTGCATCGGCGTAGCGATCCACCGCGATCACCTCGACCGCGTAGCGCTGCAGCTCGATCGCCACTTCCTTGCCCAGCTCGCCGGAACCCAGCAGCAGCACGCGCACGGCATGGTCGGAATGCGGGGTACCGAACGGCTTCATGGGGAGTTTCTCCGTGCAAAGCGCCATTGTACGGATCGGCCCAGCGCATACGCGATGCGGGCGCGCCCGCCCGGTCACCGGGCAGACAAACGCCTCCAAATGTGATATCAAATTGATATCCAATATCTGAACAACGGACGAAGGAGCTCCGCATGAACGAATACAAGGGTTTCTCGGTCGCCGGCATCCCCTTCGCCATCCTGTGCCTGCTGCTGGCGGCGCTCGGCGTGGGTTGCTACGTGCTTGCCGCCGACGCCCCGCTGTTTGGCGGTGTCGGCGTACTGATCCACGTCGGCACGGCATTCCTGCTCAAGAGCTTTTTCCAGGTCGCGCCGAACGAAGGCCAGGTGCTGCAGTTGTTCGGCAAATACGCCGGCACCGTTCGCGAGGAGGGCCTGCGCTGGACCAACCCGTTCTACAGCAAGCGGCGCATCTCGCTGCGCGTGCGCAACTTCGAGAGCGGCAAGCTGAAAGTCAACGACAGCGACGGCAATCCCATCGAGATCGCCGCGGTGGTGGTGTGGCAGGTGGTGGATACCGCCGAAGCGATGTTCTGCGTGGACGACTACGAGAATTTCGTGCGCATCCAGAGCGAATCAGCGCTGCGGCAGATGGCACAGAGCTACCCTTACGATGCGCACAGCGACCGCGAACCTTCGTTGCGCAGCCATGGCGAGGAAATCAATTCGCACCTGCGCGAGCAGATCCAGACCCGCCTGGGCAAGGCCGGCGTGCAGGTCACCGAGGCGCGCATCAGCCATCTCGCCTACGCGCAGGAAATCGCACAGGCCATGCTGCAGCGGCAACAGGCCGGCGCCATCGTCGCCGCGCGCGAGCGCATCGTGGAGGGCGCCGTGGGCATGGTCGGCATGGCACTGGAAGAACTGCGCAAGCAGGGCGTGGTCGAGCTGGACGAGGAGCGCAAGGCGGCGATGGTCAGCAACCTGCTGGTGGTGCTGTGCGGCGAGCGCGGCACGCAACCCGTGCTCAACACCGGCACGCTGTACAACTGACGCGGCATGGCGGACGAGAAGAAAGCCTACCCGCTGCGGATCAGCGCAACCGTGCTCGAGGCCATGCAACGCTGGTCCGAGGACGAGCTGCGCAGCCTCAACGCGCAGATCGAGTACGTGCTGCGCGATGCGCTGCGCAAGGCCGGCCGGCTGAAACAGGGCAAGGCTGCGCCGGCCAGGGACGACGACTGACCCGCGAGCGACGGCGAAGCCGCGACGGCCAGCGGCACCCGGCCAGCGCCCGTTGCGCCGGCAAGGAGCGTTCCGAATGCTTCAGGGGACTCGACCAACACCTTTTCCCGGCTACGGCGATGCAGGCTCGTTGCGCATGCCGTCGGCGGCGATCACGAATACGCGACCCTGCTGTCGTTGCAGCAACGCGGCGGCGGCGGTGCCATCAAGCTGCTGCAGCGGGCGTCCGTCGGCGGCATAGAGGGTCAGCCGGCCGGCCTGGCGCTCGACCACGAGCAACCGGTCGCGGCTGGCCTCGCGTCCGTACAACGGCATGCCGCCTGCCGGCTTCGGGCGGATCGTATCGAGGCCGCTCCACACCACCGCGACCATGGCCGCCAGCAGGCCGGCGACCAGCCATCGCGGATGCGCATGCGGGATCGTGGCGAGCTTCATAGGCCCATGCTCCCGCAACAGGGTGACAGCCGAATGACGGAACCGGCGCTCAGTCCGCGTGCGGCCGCAGCGAGAGGCCCAACGCCACCCAGCCCACCACGAAAGCCACGCCGCCGAATGGCGTGATGATGCCTGTCCAGCGCGGCGCGCCCAACGCCAGTGCATACAGGCTTCCGCTGAACAGCACGATGCCGGACGCGAACGCGACCATGGCGCAACGACCCGCGCGCCCGCGCCCCGATCCCACCGCCAGCACCAGCGCCAGCGCATGCCAGGCGTGGTATTCCACCGCCGTGTGCCATAACTCGCGATGGGCTGGATCGAGTACGTTGCGCAGACCATGCGCGCCGAATGCGCCGAGTAACACGGCGCTGGCACCGGCCACTCCGGCAAGCATGCCGGCTCGGGATAGGGCAATTTGTCGCAGCATGGGCTGGCTCCGAGAGCGAGTGGCGTCCTATGCGGATGTCACTCAACGTAAAGTGCCGACGACTACGTTTTGCATCGCGCCGGCAACGGTCCGCGCGCCAGCCGCGATGGGCGCCGTCCGTCAACGCTGGCGTATGCTTGGGTGATTGCAGTCGACGGATTCTCCCATGAAGCACCCGCGCGTACCTCGTCTCGCCCTGTTCCTTTGGGCGCTGGCCTGCTGCCTGCTGCTGGCCGGCTGCCAGCACCACGAAGCGCTGCCGTTCAAGCTGACCCGCATCAGCGGCCACATGCCGGACCTGCAGTTCCGGCTCACCGACGACAACGGCAAGACCGTGACCGCCGACGACTACCGCGGCAAGGTGGTGCTGCTGTACTTCGGCTACACGCACTGCCCCGATGTCTGTCCGCTCACGCTCGCCCACCTGCACGTGGTGATGCAGCAGCTGGGCAAGCAGGCCGACGACGTACGCATCCTCTTCGTCAGCGTCGACCCCACCCGCGATACGCCGCAGGCGCTCCACGAGTACGTACGTGCCTTCGACAAGCACACCGTGGGCCTTACCGGCAGCGCGGGCGCGATCGAAGCGCTGACCAAGCGCTATCGCGCAGCGTTCAGTCGCGAGCCGTCGGGCAAGGACGGCAACTACGAGGTGAGCCACAGCTCGGCGATCTACGTGTTCGACCGCGACGGCCACGCCCGCGTGCTCTCCACGCCCATCACGCCGCAGGCCGACCTGGTGCACGACCTCAAGCTTCTGCTCGATTCGGGAGACTGACCATGAAGCGACGCGCCATCCTGCTGGCCGGGCTGCTGGTTGCCGGCCTCGCCCACGCCGATGCCGGGGTGCCGGTCACGGCCAGCCATGCCTGGATACGCGTGCTGCCCGGCAACTTGCCTGCCGGCGCCTACGTCGTGCTGCACAACGACGGCGCCAAGCCCCTCGCGCTGACCGGCGCCGACACTGCCGCCTACGGCGAGGCGATGCTGCACGAAAGCTCCAGCACGGGCGGCGTGAGCCGCATGCGCACGATCGATGCGCTGCCGATCCCCGCCCATGGCACCCGGACCCTTGCGCCCGGCGGCTACCACCTGATGTTGATGGATGCGAAGCACCCCGTGCATCCCGGCGCCAAGATACGCATCACGCTGAAATTCGACGACGGCTCCACCCTGCCGGTGGATTTCCTGGCACGCCCGGCCAGCGCGTTGAGCGACAAGGACTGAGGTTTGCCTGGCGATCGTCCTGATCGCGAGGATCGCGCGGGCGGCCAACCATGGCCGCACTGCTCAGGCTCTTTGCGATCATCCTGATCGCGAGGATCACACGGGCGGCCATCCATGGCCGCACTCCTAATTGATCGCGGCCCGGCGTGGGGTTGGCCAGGTCTTGCGCGGCAGGCGTCCGCTGCGCGACAGCCGCAGCCACTGCCGCAGCGCCAGCAGCGCGCCGATGGATTCGATCAACGCCGCCGGCACCCAGGTGATCACGCCGCCGATCATCTGGCCGGTGAGCACGTTGAACGTGAACGCGCGGCCGCAGATCTCGAAGATCGGATAGAGGTCGGTGCGTGAGAACGTGACGATCGCGCCGGCCAGGATCTGCGGCGTCATGGTGATGCCCGGCGACAGCACGCGCATGCCCGCGCCCATGCGTCCGGGCGGGTGCGGGCGATGGTCGAGGATCAGCGACCAGTATGCGAAACCCGAGAGCAGCATCGTCCAGTTCATGAAGCGGTAGACGCGCCAGTCCAGCATGGCCAGCGTCTGCATCGACGGCACCAGCCAGATCAGCACGAAGAACACGAACAGCACCGTCGCCACCATCGGCTGCAACAGCACGCCGCTGGCGATGCGCCACGGCCACGAACACCGCAGCCGTTTGAACCAGCGCAGCCGCCAGCGTCGCGGCAGGCCGGCGCGCAAGACGCTGGCCGGGTACGAGGCGCAGATCAGCAGCGGCGCGAGGTGGTGCAGCAGCAATTGCTGCAGGCGATGCACGAAGAACTCGTGCTCGGCGTAGAAATCCAGGTAGGTCTGCAGCGTCACCCAGATGACGGCCATGCCGATCCAGAACCCAAGCCGGCGGCCGCGGCTCACTGCGATGCGGCGGCTGCCGCGCCAATACAGCACGCAGGCCAGCAGGAACGTCGCGAGGAACACCCACGAGAATTCCCACGGCACCAACCATTTCAGCAGTATGGACATCGGCCCAGCATAACCTTCGCGGCAACGTGGTTGTTGTGGCGGATTGCCACCCGCATCAGCGGCGCCGCCGGTTGCGGCGCGTGCGACGCCACCCGTAGAGCAGGCCCAGCAGCGCCAGCAGCGCGGGCACCAGCACGATGTTGATCACCTTCAGGCGCAGGCCCAGCGCGTCGATCTCGGCATTGAGCTGGTGCTGCACGTCGCGCAATTCCTTGTTGATCGCCAGCTGCCGCTGGCGGAACTGTTCGATCTCCTGCCGCTGCTCGCTGCTGCTGTTGTCCGCACGGCCGCCCTTGCCCGGCTGCAGCTCCGCCAGTCGCTGGCGCGTCTCCGCCAACTCGCGCTCCAGCTCCTGTTCCTTCTGCAGGAACTTCTGGTCGGCCACGTTGCGCAGCGCTTCCACCCGGGTGAACGGCCGCTGCGACGTGGAACGGCTGCGGATCGACAGCAGCGCCGAGGAGCCGCTGAGGTTGTCCACCAGGTTGCCGAGGAAATCGCCGTTGTTGGCAAAAGGCCGCATCACGGTCTGGCCCAGGATGGTTTGCGGCTCCACCCACAGGCGATCGCTGAGCAGGTCGGTGTCGGCCACCAGGATGACCTCGTCATCGGGCGCGGATTGCGCCAGATGGCCAGGCTGCTTCGCACGCTCCGGGAAGGCGCTGACGAACCGGCCGCGCAAGCGCGCGGCGAATACGTAGCGGGTATCGTCCGGCTTGTAGCCCTGCAGCAGCAGCGAGGGATTGTCGGCAGCCTGCTGCACGCGCTGCACCGGCACCACCTCGGCGTCAGGGCTGCTCTGCAGCAGCGGGATCAGGCGCGCGGTAGCGTCCTGCGTGAGGTCGAAATGCCCTGCGGTGGAAAGGTCGATGCGTTGCAGGCTGGCGGTGACCGCGTCGTCGCGGTTGAGCTGCTGCGCATCCAGCCCCAGCATCGCCGGGTGGCTGATGCTGGTGCCCGCGAGCTCGACACTCAGCGCATGCGTGGGATCGAGCACCACCTCGTGCGGGTTGTAACGCACGCCCCAGGCCGCGAACAGCCGCGGCAGGTCCGAGCTGTGGTCGGGCAAGGCACCGGTGGCCGGGTCGCCCGGCGTGTTGTCCAGCTCGGCGTCGGGATCGACGAACACCACCAGGTGGCCGCCGCGCAGCACGTACTGGTCGATGGCGTAAAGCGCATCCGCAGACAAGTGCTTGGGATGGATCAGCAGCAGCACATCGATGTCGGCGCCGATCCGCTTGAGCCCGGTCGGGTCCAGCATCTTCACGTCGAACAGCTGGGACAACTGCTGCATCGCCACCCATGGCTGCTGGCCCAGTACCGGATTGCCCTCCACCGGCAGCGAACTGATCACGCCGATATGGGGCTTGCTGGTCTGGTTCAACTCGAACAGCAGCTTGGCGATGTCGTACTCCAGGAACGCCTCGCGCGCCCGGTCGAAGAACGGAATCGCCAGCGTGCGTTCGGGCGACGTGCCATCGGCCGCGTCGTTGTCGGTCCCTGCGGGCATGGCGCTGCCGGCCAGGCCGAAGAACACCCGCTCGCCATTGCTGCCGCCGCTGGCCGGCGTGAGTCCGGCGCCTTCGGCGCTGGCCTCGTCGTCGGAGTACGGCACCGGGTCGATCACCGACAGCTGCACGCGGCCGTGCGAGCGCGCGACGATCTCCTGCAGCATGTCACGTACGCGCTGCTCGTAGCTGCGCAGCTTGGGCAGGTCGCGCGTGGCATGCTCGGAAAAATACAGCGTGAGCCGCAGCGGCCGTTGCAGATGGTCGACGATCTGCAGGGTACCGGGCGACAGCGTGTACAGCTTGTCCGCGGTGAGG
>JAJZET010000210.1 GCA_021805685.1 Pseudomonadota bacterium | reverse complement strand
CGGGCAACGGGCGCTTCCTGATCGGCGGCAAGATCTTCGGCTACCGCGACCTGGACTTCCAGGCCACGAAGAACTTCAAGCTCTACGGCAACCTCAATGCCTACGTGCGCTTCGACCTGATCAACGCGTTCAACTGGAACAACTACGTCAACTATCTGGAGAACTGGGGAGCGAACGGCAGCTACAACCCCGTCGTGACCTACAACCCCACCGGCGACATCACGGGTTACCCCCGTACGGTCAAGCTCTCGATGGGCCTGAACTTCTGATGCACCAGCCGGGGTGCCTCGCGCACCCCGGCGTTCCCACGGAACGACTTGTTGCCGGAGCGCTTCATGACCGACATGCGCATCAAACGCATCGTCATCGCCGGCGGTGGCACCGCCGGATGGATGGCGGCTGCGGCCTTCTCCAAGGTGCTGGGCGGCGATTGCTCGATCCAGCTGGTGGAGTCCGAGGAAATCGGTACCGTCGGCGTCGGCGAAGGCACGGTGCCGCACCTCAAGCTGTTCAACGACCTGCTCGGGGTGGACGACGTCGAGTTCGTCCGCAACACCCAGGGCACTTTCAAGCTCGGCATCCAGTTCAACGACTGGGGGCGGATCGGCGACAGCTATGTGCACGGTTTTGGCGAGATCGGCCACGCCATCAGCCTGCTGCCGTTCCACCAGTTCTGGATCAAGGCCCGGCAGTTGGGCCTGGCCGAGGACATCGGCGCCTATTCGCTCAACACGGTGGCCGCGCCGCGCGGGAAGTTCATGCCTTCCGCCACCGACGTACCGGCCAACTCGCCGCTGGCCAACGTTGCCTACGCCTACCATTTCGATGCCGGCCTGTACGCGCGGTTCCTGCGCCGCTACGCCGAGCAGCGTGGCGTACGACGCACCGAAGGCAAGATCGCCAGCGTGGAACTGCGGCTAGACGACGGCTTCGTCTCGGCGCTGCTGATGGAAGGCGGCGAGCGCATCGAAGGTGACCTGTTCATTGATTGCACCGGTTTCCGCGGCCTGCTCATCGAGCAGACCCTGCACACCGGCTACCACGATTTCTCGCATTGGCTGCCGTGCGACCGCGCCGTGGCGGTGGGTTGCGAGCGGGTGGCGCAACTCACGCCATACACGCGCTCGACCGCGCGTCCGGCCGGTTGGCAATGGCGCATTCCCCTGCAGCATCGCACCGGCAACGGGCACGTCTACTGCAGCGCGCACATGAGCGACGACGAAGCTGCCGCGATCCTGCTGGCGAACCTGGATGGCGAGCCGCTCGGCGAGCCAAAACTGCTGCGCTTCACCACCGGTGCGCGCAAGCAGGCCTGGAACCGCAACGTGGTGGCACTCGGCCTGGCCGCCGGTTTCCTGGAGCCGTTGGAGTCCACCAGCATCTACATGATCCAGTCGGGCATCGCGCGCCTGCTGGAGATGTTCCCGCAGCGGGATTTCAGCCCGGTGCTGGTCGATCGCTACAACGCGCGCTCCCGCTTCGAGTACGAGCGCATCCGTGATTTCCTGATCCTGCATTACCACGCGACCGAACGCGACGACACGCCGTTCTGGAACCATTGCCGCACGATGGCGGTGCCGGAGCAGCTCGACGAGTACATCCGCCTGTTCCGCGACAGCGGCCGCTTCTACCGCGATGGCGAGGAGATGTTCTCCACGCCGAGCTGGGTGCAGGTGATGCTTGGCCAGCGTATCGTGCCGCGGGGCTACCACCCGCTGGTGGACCAGATGTCGCAGAAGGACCTTGCCGGCTTCATGGCCAGCGTGCGCCAGGTGGTGAACTCGTGCGTGGAGGCGATGCCCCTGCACCAGGCGTTCATCGACAAGGTCTGCCCGGCAACGGCGATGCAGGCCGCCTGAATCTAGCCGCGGCGCCGGCATGGCGCCGCTCCGTTCCATCCATTCGAGGTTTGCAATGTCTTCATTCCCCTGGCGCCGCCTGCAACTGTTCGCGGCCGCCGTCCTGATGGTGTTCGTCGCCGGCATGCCGTCACAGGCGACCCAGGCGGTCGTGCCGCCGCAGCCCGATACCCTTACGTACCGGAAGCTGGCGCCCGCACAGAAGGCCTTCATCGACGACCTGGAGCATCGCACCTTCGACTGGTTCTGGCAGAGCGCCGACCCGTATACCGGCCTGGTGCCCGATTCGTGGCCGAACCACACCTTCTCCTCCATCGCCGCCGTCGGCTTCGGTCTCACCGCCTACGGCATCGGCGTCGAGCGTGGCTACATCACGCGTGCGCAGGCGGTACAGCGCACCCTGACCACGCTGCGCTTCTTCGCCGCGGCCCCGCAGAACGACAGCGAGGACGACACCGCCGGCTTCCATGGCTTCTTCTACCACTTCCTCGACATGCAGACCGGCCGCCGCTACGGCCGCGGGGTGGAATTGTCCAGCGTGGACACCACGCTGCTGATGGGTGGCGTGCTGTTCGCGGAGAGCTATTACGACCGCAACACGCCGCAG
This sequence comes from Pseudomonadota bacterium, assembly GCA_021805685.1. Taxonomy (GTDB): domain Bacteria; phylum Pseudomonadota; class Gammaproteobacteria; order Xanthomonadales; family Rhodanobacteraceae; genus Rhodanobacter_A. Next base: position 292 of record JAJZET010000210.1, on the reverse strand, counting down.
GAGCGCGAGATCCGCCAGCTGGCCGACCGGCTGTACCGCGCCGTCGACTGGTCGTGGATGCAGGTGCGCAAGCCGCTCATCAGCATGGGCTGGACGCCGGGTGGCCAGTTCATTCCGTCCGACTGGAAAGGCTACGACGAAGGCAAGCTGGTCTACCTGCTCGCACTGGGCTCGCCCACGCATCCCGTGGATGCGGACGCGTGGGCGGCATGGTGTTCCACCTATCCGAAGCAGTGGGGGACTTTCGAGGGCTACACCTTCCTCAACTTCGGCCCGCTGTTCGGCCACCAGT
>JAJZET010000025.1 GCA_021805685.1 Pseudomonadota bacterium | reverse complement strand
GAGGCTGGCCTACATTCTGATCATGCTGCTGGTCTGGCCGCTGATTGGGCATCTGCAGAGCATGTGGGCGCGTGCCGCACTGGCTCTGTTGCCGGTGGTGCCGGTGCTGCTGGTGACCCGCGCGATGTTCCGGCTGGTGATGGGCAGTGACGAACTGGAGCAGCGCACGAACCTGGTCGGCCTGGCCTTCGCTGGCACAGTGGTGGGCGCGCTGTGCCTGGTCGGCGGCTTCCTGGTGGCTGCCAAGGTGATCCGGCTGGATGGCTCGGTGCTCCTCGGCGTCTGGCCGGCGATGGTGGTGCTGCATGCGCTGGGCCGCGGCTGGGCGGCGCGGCGTTACGGCGGCGACTGGATCGCGGTTTGCGACGATGGCTTGTCGCGTCGCTGGCAGGTAGGTATCGCCGCTGCGGTATTCGGGTTGATCCTGCTGCTGGGCTGGCACGTGTTGAGCGATTGGCAGCGCGGTCTGCTCATCGGCCTCACGACATCGCTGGCGGTCAGCGCCGTGCTGATGACGATCCTCCATCGGCGCCGGTCGGGGAGCGCGACGTGAGCGGCTGGCGCAATGCATGAACAACCACGTGCGTGAACTGCGTAGCGGGCAGGGCTGGTCACAGGCGGATCTTGCCGAGCGGCTCGAGGTGTCGCGGCAAACGGTCAACGCCATCGAGACCGGCAAGTACGACCCCAGCCTGCCGCTGGCGTTCAAGATCGCAAAGCTGTTTGGACGTCCGATTGAATCCATCTTTGAACCAGGAACCGACGCATGAGCATGAACCCCAGGAAGCGCATGGGCGTGATCGTTGCGCTGGCCGCCGCGATCATCGCAGCGACCCATGCAGGGCGGCCGTCGCCTCGGCACGGGGCGACGGCCCCGGCGCGGAGCGGGGCCTCCGCGCCGATCAGCGTGAAGCCCGCGCCACCGCACACCTGGCGACTGGGGAGGCTCACGCTCACCGCCTGCGACCTCGGCCAGCCGAACAGCGGCCTGAGCACGGCGGCGTGGTGCGGCTCGTTGACCGTGCCGGAGAATCGCGCCGATCCGCAGGGCCGCAAGATCGCGTTGAAGCTCGCGGTACTGCGTTCCGGCGCGCAGGTGGCCAGGCCCGACATGCTCGCCTTCCTCGCCGGCGGCCCGGGGCAGGCGGCCACCGAATACGCCGGCCAGATCGGCGCCATGCTGGCGCCGCTGCGCGCCCATCGCGACATCCTGCTGGTCGACCAGCGCGGTGTCGGCGGATCGAATGCGCTGGACTGCAAGGCCGGGGGTAAGGCCGCGGCGGACGATGACACCGGCTTCGACCCTGCCAAGCTGCGCGCCGCGGCCGCCGACTGCCTGAAGCAGGTGCAGTCGCATGCCGATCCGCGCTACTACACCACCACCGACGCGGTGCAGGACCTGGACGACGTGCGCAAGGCGCTCGGCGTGCCGCAGTTCGACCTGGTCGGCGTCTCCTACGGCACGCGCGTGGCACAGCAATACGCGATGCGCTACCCCGACGCGGTACGCAGCATCGTGCTGGACAGCACGGTACCGAACGACGTGGTGCTGGGCGAGGACTTCGCGCAGAACCTCGACGATGCGCTGAAGGCCCAGTTCGCGCGTTGCGACGCCGACGCCGCCTGCAAACAGCGCTTCGGCAATCCCTACCAGACCTTGATCCAGCTGCGCGATGCGCTGCGCGCGAACCCGCACCCGGTCAGCTTCCGCGACCCGCAAAGCTACCGCACCGTACAGCGCGTGCTCAGCGAAGACTCGCTGGTCGGCGTGGTGCGGATGTTCGCCTATTCGCCGGTCACGGCTGCGCTGCTGCCGCTGTCCATCGACGCGGCTGCGCATGGTGACGTCGGGCCGCTGCTCGGGCAGGCGAAGCTGCTCACCGTGGACATGGCCGACCTTGCCGGCAGTGGCATGTCCTATTCGGTGATCTGCAGCGAGGACGCCGACCTGCTTACCGCGCGCCCGCAGGACGCCGGTACCCTGCTCGGCACGCACATGATCGACGCCTACAAGGCGATCTGTTCCGCATGGCCGAAGGGCACCCGGCCGGCGGACTTCCGCCAGCCGCTGAAGATCGACAAGCCCGTGCTGCTGCTGGCCGGCCAGTACGATCCGGTCACGCCCCCGCGCTATGCCGAGGAAGTGGCGAAATACCTGCCGGACGCGCGGGTGCTGGTGTTCAAGGGCCAGGGCCACGGCGTGCTGTCGGCGGGCTGCGGGCCGCAACTGGTGCAGCACTTCGTCGAGAAGCTCGATCCGAAGACCATGGATGCGAGCTGCCTCGACCGCCTGCAGGACACGCCCTTCTTCATCGACTTCAACGGAGCCACGCCATGAGCAGGCATTACGTGCTGGCGAACGCCATGCTGTGGGCTGCAGCCATGCTTGCGGCGGCCGAGCTCAAGGCGCCGCATTTCCTCACCGTCATCCTGCTGCCGCTGCTGGCTACCTTGTCGATGCTTGCAGCCCGTCGGGACATCTGCCTCAACCGGAGCGACCTCCCGTGATCGAAGTCAGGAACCTGCACAAGGCCTTCGGCGCGGTGAAGGCCGTCGACGGCGTCGGTTTCACTGCGCGCGACGGCGAGATTACCGGCCTGCTCGGCCCCAACGGCGCCGGCAAGACCACCACGCTGCGCATGCTCTACACCTTGATGAAACCCGACAGCGGCCAGGTGCTGGTGGATGGCGTGGATGCCGCCACCGATCCGCTCAGCGTGCGTCGTGCGCTGGGCGTGCTGCCGGACGCGCGCGGCCTGTACAAGCGGCTCACCGCCCGCGAGAACATCGAATACTTCGCCCAGCTGCACGGCATCGATGCAGCCGTCGCGCAGTCGCGCCGCGAGGCGCTGGTCGATGCGCTCGAGATGCGCGACATCCTCGATCGCCGGACCGAAGGTTTCTCGCAGGGTCAGCGCGTGAAGACCGCCATCGCCCGCGCGCTGATCCACGATCCGCGCAACGTGATCCTGGACGAGCCCACCAACGGCCTCGACGTGATGGCCACGCGTGGCCTGCGGCGCTTCATGCAGCAGTTGAAGGCGGAGGGGCGCTGCGTGCTGTTCTCCAGCCACATCATGCAGGAGGTGGCGGCGCTGTGCGACCGCATCGTGGTGATCGCGCGCGGCCGCGTGGTGGCCGACGCGACACCCGACGCGCTGCGCGCGCAAACCGGCGAGGCCAACCTGGAGGAGGCGTTCGTGAAGGTCATCGGAACCGACGAGGGACTTGCCGCATGAACGCCGTCGCCACGAAAACCCGTCGCCGCAGCGCCGCGTTCACCGTGTTCCTCAAGGAAGTGCGCGAAAACCTGCGTGACCGCCGTACCCTGCTCAGCGCGTTCTTCACCGGTCCGCTGCTGGGGCCGCTGCTGTTCGTCATGCTGGTCAACGTGCAGATCAACCAGCAGCTGGACAAAGCCGACAAGCCATTGCACGTACCGGTGATCGGCGCGCAGTACGCGCCACATCTGGTCGATGCGCTGGAGGAAGGCGGCATCGTACCGGACGCACCGGTGGCCGACCCCGGCACGGCAGTGCGCAAGCAGGATGCCGACGTGGTGCTGCGCATCGGCGCCGGCTACGGCAAGGCCTGGCGCCAGGGCGAGCCGGTGCAGGTGGAGATGTTCTATGACTCCTCGCGGCAGGACACCAGCAGCGCGGTGGAGCGCGTGCAGAAGCTGGTGGAGGCCTACGCCCGGCAGCAGGGCGCGATGCGGCTGGTGGCGCGCGGCCTCTCGCCGGGCACGGCCTGGCCGGTGCAGGTGGCCAAGCGCGATCAGGCTACTCCGCAGTCGCGCGCGGTACTGCTGTTTGCGATGCTGCCGTACTTCTTCGTGATCACCCTGTTCATGGGCGGCATGTACCTCGCCATCGACCTCACTGCCGGCGAGCGCGAGCGGCAGTCGCTGGAGCCGCTGTTCGCCAACCCGGTGGCGCGCTGGAAGATCCTGTTCGGCAAGCTCGCGGCGATCTGCCTGTTCTCGCTGGCCAGCCTCGCGATCACCCTGCTCGCATTCGCGGTGGTGGGGCACCTGATTCCCGCCGAGAAGCTGGGCATGGAGTTGGACCTGGGCTGGCGCTTCGCTGGCATCGTTCTCTTGCTGATGCTGCCGCTGGTGCTGCTGCTGGCTTCGCTGCAGACACTGGTCGCGGCGTTCGCCAAGAGCTACCGCGAGGCGCAGACCTACGTTTCGCTGCTGATGATGGTGCCGCTGATCCCGAGCGCCTTGCTGGCCTTCCTGCCGATCAAGGCGCAGGCCTGGATGTACGCGGTGCCGCTTCTGGGCCAGAACCTCGGCATCATGCGGCAGCTGCGCGGCGACGGCGTCGGCGCCGCGCAGCTTGGACTGTGCCTTGCCGGCACGCTGGCGGCCGCGGCGGTCGCGATCGGCATCACCGTGCAGATGTACCGCTCGGAGCGGCTGGCGATTTCCGGCTAACCCACCGGCGCGGCGAGGTCAGCCCGCCGCGTGGCGCAGCACCCATTGCGCCACCGCCTGCGGATGTTCGAGCTGCAGGTGGTGGCCGCCGGCCAGGTGCTCGACGTTTATGCGCGGCACGCAGGCGGCGCGAGCCTCCATCTGCAGCGTGGGCAGGTAGGGCGTGGCGGGTTGCGAAAGCAGCAGGGAGGTTGGTGCTTCGATGCCGGCCAGCAGGGCGCGGATCTGCGTTTCGGCCAACCGTACCGCGGTGGGGCGCACGAGGCGGGGGTCGCTGCGCCATTGCCAGCCGCCGTCGGCTTCGCGCAGGCCGCGCTCGATGATCGGGCGTGCGAGCTCGGCGGGGAGGCCACTGGCGATGGCGCGGGCACTGGCGGCCTGGTCGATGCTGCGGAACACGCGCAGCGTCTTGCCGCTGGCCGGCGGCGCGGCCAGCGCGTCGCGATAGCGCTGCAGCGTGTGCGTGCCGTCGTCGCCCAGCGGACCCAGCCCTTCGATCAGATGCAGGTGCTCGACGCGCGCAGGCGCGGCGGCCGCGACCAGCGACGCGATGCCGGCGCCCAGCGAATGGCCCAGCAGGCGGCAGCGCCGCAGTCCCAGCGCATCGAGCGCGGCGAGCACGGTACGTGCCTGGTCGATGGGGTGATAACTGGCGCCGGCCGGCAGGTGGTCGGAGTGGCCATGTCCGGGCAGGTCCAGTGCGATCACCCGGCACCGCTGGGCGAGCAGCGGCGCCAGCATGGCGAAACTGCCGGCGTTGTCCAGCCAGCCGTGCAGGGCGAGCAGCGGCGGCGCGTCCGGTTCGCCCCATTCCAGCGCGGCGAGCGTAAGTTGTGGCAGCGCGAGGTGCCGCGCGCGTGGACTGCTCACGTGTCGAAGCCGGGCCAGCCACTCAGCTGGCGGCGTACCAGCGCGGCGAGGCTGCGTACCTGTTCGGGGCTGTCGTTGAGCGCCGGGATGTAGCGCAGGTCCTCGCCGCCGGCGGCCACGAAGAACTCGCGGTTCTGCAGCGCGATTTCTTCCAGCGTTTCCAGGCAATCCACCGCGAAGCCGGGGCAGGCCACGTCCAGCCGTTTCACGCCTTCGCCGGCCAGGCGGCGCACGGTGGCGTCGGTATAGGGTTCCAGCCAACGTTCGCGGCCGACCCGCGACTGGAAGCTCAGCACCAGTTGCGACTCGTCCAGCCGCAGCCGCTCGCGCAGCAGGCGCGCGGTGGCGCGGCACTGGTCGGCGTACGGATCGCCGAGGCGCACGTAGCGCTCAGGTATGCCATGGAAGGAAAGCAGCAGCTTGTCGCCACGGCCATGCTTGTCCCACCAGTTTTCGATGCTGGTGGCCAGTGCATCGATATGGTCCGGTTCGCCGTGATAGTCGTTGACGATGCGCAGCTCGGGCGGCCAGCGCAACGCCTTCATCGCGTCGGCTACCGCGTCGATCACCGACCCGGTGGAGGTGGCGGAATACTGCGGGTACAGCGGCAGCACCAGCAGGCGGCGCATGCCGTCGCGCTGCAGTTGCGCGATGACCTCTGCCACGGCCGGTGCGCCGTAGCGCATCGCCAGCGCCACGCGTACTTCCGGGCCAAGTTCGGCCTGCAGCGCATTCGCCAGCGCCTCGCTGCGCCAGCGCAGCGGCGACCCTTGCTCGTCCCAGATGCGCGCATAGGCGTGGGCGGAACGTCGCGGACGCACGCGGAGGATCACGCCATGCAGGATTGGCCACCACAGCCAGCGCGGGTAGTCGATCACACGCCGGTCGGACAGGAATTCGGCGAGCCAGGGGCGCAGCGCTTTCGCCGTGGGCGCGGCGGGCGTGCCGAGGTTCACCAGCAGTACCCCTGTCTGAACGGATGCCATGGCGGCGGGATCGTGGTGGCCTGCGGGGCCGGTATAGTGGCTTGGGTTAGGCATCGTGGTGCTGGCGGCGAGACTGCCGCGAGTCTGCCACAAGCATCCATCCCCATCCCATGGCCCACCCAACGACGGAGCTGCCCATGTTGAAGAAGACATCTCTGTATCGCTTCCTGTTGCTCGGTGCAGCGCTGCTGCTGCCGGCGATGGCCGCCCATGCCGGCGACAGCACGCCGGAGATGCGTGCACAGAACGCCGTGCGCGTGCTCAACGAGATCGAGCAGGCGCCGGACAAGGCCATTCCCAGCGACCTGCTCCGGGACGCGAAGGCGATCGCGGTGATTCCCGACGTGCTGAAGGTCGGCTTCGTGTTCGGCGGCCGCCGCGGCGAAGGGCTGATCTCGGTGAAGCGACCGGACGGCACCTGGTCCAACCCCAGCTTCATCTCCTTCGGCGGCGGCAGCGTGGGCTTCCAGATAGGGGTGTCGTCCACCGACGTGATCCTGGTGTTCCGTACCCAGCGCGGGGTGGACTCGATCGTCAACGGCAAGTTCACCATCGGCGCCGACGCCAGCGCCGCGGCCGGCCCGGTGGGGCGCACCGCTTCGGCCGCCACCGACCAGCAGCTGAGGGCGGAGATCTATTCCTACTCGCGCTCGCGCGGGCTGTTCGCCGGCGTGGCGCTGGATGGCTCGGTGCTGAAGATCGACTACGACGCCAATGCGGCGGTGTACGGCGCCGGCATCACGCCGCGGCGCATCTTCGAGGGCGGCGTGAGCAACGTGCCGCCGTCCGTGGTGAAGTTCCGCGACGCGCTGGAAGAGTACACTTCGAAGTGACCGCCCTGTGCGAAGATCGGCGGTTCGTGGGCGGAGCCGTTTCCGCCCCGGGGCGCCGCGAGGAACATCATGGGTTTTGACAGCATCTGGCATTGGCTCCTGCTCCTGGTCATCGTGCTGCTGATCTTCGGTACCAAGAAGCTCGGCAACGTCGGGTCGGATCTCGGCAACGCCGTGCGCGGCTTCAAGAAGGCCATGCACGGCGACGAGGACGAGAAGCCGAAAGATTCGGCGCAGGCGAAGGAGCAGCTGCGCGCCGATCCGCCGGCTTCGTCGGCGAGCGCCAGCACGCAGGATCAGCGCGACTCGCACGAGTCGAAGTAAGCACGGCTCGGTGTCTGGGCAATGATCGAGATCAGCTTCGGCAAGCTGGTGCTGCTCGCGCTGATCGCACTGATCGTGCTTGGCCCGGAGAAGCTACCCGGCGCGGCCCGCACGGCGGGTGCCTTGCTGCGCCGCGTGCGTAGCGGCTGGGACAGCGTCCGCGCCGAAGTGGAGCGCGAACTCGAGGTGGAGGAGATCCGGCGCGCCGCGCGCGAAGCTGCTGCGCGTGCCGAGGCCGCGCAGGACGAGTTCAAGGAAAGCCTGCAGCAGGTGCGCGAGCCCATGAAGGAGGCTGCGGAGGCGCTGAAGTCCGCGGGTGCATCGGCGGCAGCCGCCGGGGAAGTCCAATCCGAAGCGCAGCCGTCGCTGCCGTTGGCCGACCCGCTGGCGACCGGGGACGCGGAGGAGTCGACGCATGGCGGCCACTGAGCCCGACGACCTTGGCGACGACCTGCAGCAGGGCCTGTTTTCGCACCTGATCGAGCTGCGTTCGCGCCTGCTCAAGGCGGTCGCCTGCGTGCTGCTCGTGCTGGTCGCGCTGGTGCCGTTCGCCAACCGGCTGTATTCGGAACTGGCCGCACCGCTGGTGGCGCGGCTGCCGCAGGGTGCGCACCTGATCGCCACCGAGGTGGCCAGTCCCTTCATCACGCCGCTGAAGTTGGCGTTCTATGCCGCGCTGTTCATCAGCATGCCGGTGATCCTCTACCAGCTCTGGGCCTTCATCAGCCCCGGCCTGTACAAGCATGAGAAGCGCCTGGCGCAGCCGCTGCTGATCGCTTCCCTGGTGCTGTTCTACTGCGGCTGTGCGTTCGCGTACTTCCTGGTGCTGCCGGCGGCATTCCGTTTCCTCACCGCGGTGACCCCCGCGGGCGTGGAGATGATGACCGACATCACGCACTACCTCGATTTCGTGATGCTGATGTTCTTCGCTTTCGGGTTGTGCTTCGAGGTTCCGGTAGCGGTGGTGATCCTTGCCGCGGTGGGGCTCGTGGACATCGCCAAGCTGCGCAACGCGCGGCGCTACGCCATCGTGGGCGCCTTCGCGGTCGCCGCGCTGATCACGCCGCCGGATATCACCTCGATGGTCCTGCTGGCGATACCGATGTGCCTGCTCTATGAGCTGGGCATCCTGGCGGTGCGCTGGCTGCTGCCGAAGAAGGCGGCGGATTGAAGCATGCCGGGATCGCCGTGGCTCAGCCGGCGCGCGATGCACTCGTCGCGCCGTGCAGGTTGCTGCTCAGGGTCGGGCGACTGAAGCTGCCGTCGCCGGCGCAGCCGCCGTAGCCGCGGGCGCGGGCAGCGGTTCCACTTTCGCGCCGTCATCCGGCCGCCACTTCAGGCCGCCGTGCTTGTAGAGGTCGCTGGCCACCTGGTAATAGGCGATCGCGGTGTCCACCTGGTCCTGCTTCACCGGCACCACGGGCGTGGCGTCGCCGGTGGCGAAGTCCGGCTTCAACTGCTCCAGCCGCTTGCGCGGCTCGAGGACGGTGAGCGTATCGCCGTGCAGGTAACCCAGCTTCTCGTAGGTGCCGGGCAGGGCATGGCCTTGCCCCGGCGTTTCCTGGAACACATCCTTGCCGAAGAAGCGCGTGCGGTAGCTGAAGTCGAGCAGGCCGAGCAGGGTCGGCGGGATGTCGAGCTGGCCCATCAGCTCCTCCACGCGCCGTGGCTTGAACTGTTCCGGTGCGTAGATCCACAGCGGGATGTGGTACCGGTTGATCGGGATGCTGGTCTTGCCCGCGCTGGAGGCGCAGTGGTCGGCGGTGATCACGAACACGGTGTTGGCGAAGTACGGCTTCGTGCGCGCACGCCGGATGAAGTCCCCGATCGACCAGTCGGTGTAGGCCACCGCGCCCGGCCGCGACGGCGCCTTCCACTTCACCCGGCCCGCCGGATAGGTGTACGGGCGGTGGTTGGAGGTGGTCATGATGTGCAGGAAGAACGGCTTACCCTCGGCGTGGATCTGGTCCATCTGGTTCAGCGCCAGCGTGAACAGGTCCTCGTCGGATACACCCCACACGTTCTGGCTGTGGATCGGCGTGCCGGGCGGGATGGCGCTGCGGTCGACCGTCTTGTAGCCGTTGTGGCCGAAGAAGTAGTTCATGTTGTCGAAGTAGCCGTAACCGCCGTACACGAACTCCGACTGGTAGCCGCGCTGGTTGAAGATGCTGGCCAGCGAGAACAGGTTCTCGTTGTTCTTCTCGCGCACCAGCGAATCGCCCGGCGTCGGCGGTACGGACAGCGACAGCGCCTCCAGCCCGCGCACCGTGCGCGTGCCGTTGGCGTAGAGGTTGTCGAAGAAGATGCTCTTGCCGACCAGCGAGTCGAGGAAGGGCGTGAGGCCCTGCTTGTTGCCGAAGGTGCCGAGGTAGTCGCCGGACAGGCTTTCCACGCTGATCAACACCACGTTGAGATGCTTCTCCGGGCCGGTCGCGCGAATGGCACGCGTCAGGTCGCGCGGGTCGTTGCTGGCGAAGCTGGCGTTCGGCGCCCTGAGTTGCTCGCGGATCAGCTTGAAGGCTTCGTCGTCGGGCAGCGAGCGGTAGAATTTCTTGTAGTCGAGATGGCTGCTGCGGAACGCTGCGAAGAACTGGTAGATGCCGTTGCCGGCCAGTTCGTTGACGTAGTTGTTGGCGCTGCGGTCCTTCATCTCGCCGTTCACGCCGGCCACCGAGAGCACCGTGAGCACCAGCCACACCAGCGGCACGCGCGCGCGCTGCCACAGCGTGCTGCCGTCGTCGCGCGCGCGCAGGCCTCGGCGGGAAAGCACGAACACCACCAGCGCCAGCACCACCAGCAGTGCCAGCCAGGTGCCGACCGGGTATGACTCGCGGATATTGCCGATCACCTCGGTGGTGTAGACGAGGTAGTCCACCGCAATGAAGTTGAAGCGCACGCTGAACTCGTTCCAGAACACCAGCTCCGACGCCGCGACGAACAGCAGGCCGTACAACAGGGCCAGCGCCAGCACGTACAAACCCCACTGTCCGCTGGTGCGGTTGTAGGCGAGCGCAGGCATCGGCAGGAAGAACAGGAACACCGCGAGGATCGGCCACGACTCGTGCAGGTGCACGTGCCAGAGCAGGAACAGCGTGCCAAGCGTCGCCGCGTACAGCGCCGCCATGCCAAGCAGGTACAGCAGCCAGCGCCCCACGCCCGCCACCGGCGCGCGTCGTGTCGGTACCAGCCACAGGAAGAGCACCATCGGCCAGGCAAGGTAGACGAAGGTGATCAGGTCGTAGCCCAGGCCCACGCCGAACGCATACAGCCAGTTCAGCGGATTCGGCGACACGTTGTGGCCCGACATCACCAGCAAGACGATGCGCGTCGCGAAGCAGATCGCGAGATAGGCGATGCCAAGCCACCACAAGGGACGAAAGCGCTGATGCAATGGGGAAGACGAGAACAAGGGACGCGACACGAACAGCTCCGGCAGTTGCGTAAAAGCCAGCGCGCGTTATACACGCAAGCCGAACAAGGTTTGCATAATTCCGGTGCCGGCGCCCGCTGATGCAGGGTGCGTCAGACGCGATGGCGCTTGCATGCCGATCGTTGCGTCAACGCGCTCGCGTCCGGGTCGCGCCTACACTTCCGCCTTGAACGTGCGCCCGAGCGATGCGCCAATGCCGTGGTAATGGCGGAACACGTAGAACAGCGGACGATAGCGCCGTGGATCGATGTGCGAGCTGCCGGGCACCACGATATCCGCGTGGGCATGCACCGCGCATACTTCCAGCTCCAGCGTGTAGTAGCCGCCCGCGTCGCCTCGCCAGGCTTCCAGTGGACGTTTCGCGGCATGCAGCAGACGGGCCTCCAGCTGCAAGGGCGCCTCGCCGATGCGCGGCGCGTTCACCCGCAGCGACGGCAGCGCATGCCAGCCGGCCAGGGCGAACTTGTCCGCCACGTGGCGATAGTTGCGCTTCCAGCGCGGCACGGGATCGGCGCCGCTGGTGGGCGCCAGGCATTCCACCGATGCCTGCATGGCCTCGCTTGCGAGGTTGAGCACGCACTCGCGTTCGCGCAGCAGGTTGGCCAGGCCCTGTCCGCCGCCGGTCAGGCCTATCGTCACGCGGTCGGCCAGCGCCCAGGCCGAAGACATCGGCGTGATGTTGGCCGAGCCGTCCGGATTCCTCGTGGTGATCAGCACCACCGGAGTGCCGAAGTAGAGGATGGAGGGATGGATCTGCAGAGTGTCGGGTGCGCGGTAGGTATCCATGGGGGCAGTGTCGCGGGCCGGGCTGCCGGATGTTTCGCCATACGGCGAAACGAGCCTGTGTGGCCGCCACTACACTGCGCGCATGAGCCGTGCCGACCTGCCAAGCCGCTACCAACTGGCCGAATTGGGCGCGCTGCTGGCGGAGCCGGCGCGCGCGGCGATGCTGCTGGCATTGCTGGACGGCAGTGCGCGACCCGCCGGCGAACTCGCGCGCGTCGCCGGCGTAGGGGCGGCCACGGCCAGTGCACACCTGAAGCGCCTGCGGGATGGCGGTCTGCTGGTCGTGCACGAACAAGGACGGCATCGTTATTACCGGCTGGCCGACGATGACGCGGCGGCATGGCTGGAAGCGATGGCGTTGCCGCGTGCACCGCGCGTGCCGCGGCCGCGTGGCAGCGATCCGGCACTATGCCGTGCGCGCACCTGCTATCGGCACCTGGCCGGGCAGCTTGGCGTGGCGTTGTGCGAAGCATGGCTGGCCCGTGGCTGGTTGCGCGCTGGAGGCGATGGCATGCATCTCGATGCGGCCTGCGCGGAGGCGCTGGCCGCGAGTGGCCTGGTCCAGCCACCGTCAAGCTGGCTGCTGGGACTCTGCGGCCGCGGTTGTCTCGACTGGACGGAACGGAAGCTGCATCTGGGTGGCCCGCTTGGCGTGGCCATTACCGGCGCCATGCTGGATGCCGGCTGGCTGCGGCGCAGCCAGCGCAGTCGGGCCTTGCTGCCCAGCGACGATGGCTTGCGCCGACTGGCGCAGCTCGGTGTGCGGCTGGATGCCTTGGTCGATCCAGCCGCCTGAAACCCTTGCCTCGATATAAATCCACGGAACATTCCCCGCGGCGCGCCGATTTCAAGAACTTTCGATTTCGAGGAAAAGCGTCGCCTTCGGGCGGATTCCTGCGCGGCTCCAAAGCAACCGCCTGCCGTCCAGGTTCCAACGGGCAAGGCATTGATCCCGGTGTCTTGGTAATGCGCAACATATTACGCCTTCGCGCCGAATCGCCCTTCGCTGAAATGCAATATGAAAGCAAAGTGAATGACAAATGCGTTGTTGGTAGAGGTTTCCATTTCCACGTATTGACGCGTGCAAATTCCATTGCGTAGGTTTCAGGAGTTCGCCATGGGGAGCATGGCGACAGGTTCCGAGCGGCCACCGTGGGGGCGGGGGTCGTCGAGCAAAGTCCAGGGCTGGCCGTGAGAGGGATTCTCCCAGGGGAACGGTCGCTGCAGATGGACGCTCGGGAATCGTCCGGCAAGTAGAAACCTTCGCCGCATGCGTATGCGGCATTCGTCTTTGCCACGGGGCCACGAGGCCGCGTCAGCCTCGCTTGCGCCGAAAATGGGGAATCGTCCGTGCGACCTGCAGTTCCTCCAAATGTTTGGGTTGCCACTGTTGCCCGCGTCGTGGTTGCCATGTCGGCGCGTGCCGGCTCGAACGGGATGGCCGATGGGACGCATGGCGGTGCGCTGACCCAGGCGGACGACGTGCGCGCCTCGTCCGGGAGGTATGCCGACCAGGGCATGGATTTCCCCGGCAGGCCGGATATCACCAACCCTACCTTCGAAACGCGTGGCCGGCTTGCCATGGTCGCCAGCCGTAGCGACGAGTCCGTTCCCGTTTCGCATGTACACGCCTGGCACGGCAACGAGGCCGGGTGCTCGACTGCATGAACTGTTGGCTTTGACGAGCGATGTGGCGTGCAGGATGCGTGCCGTTTGTAGCTAGAGGCGTGAATCCTGCTCAGCGCCTCCGGATGTTCGACATGGGACGTGCGACCAATCTCATTCCGATGCCTGAGCGGGGGCCAGGCACTCGGACATTCAACAGCACCATTCGGGGAGCAAGCATGAAGCAGATCGTTTTGAAGACGCTGGTTGCGTCGGTTTTGTTCGGACTGGCGGCAGGCCCGGCGCTGGCGCATAACAATGGCGGCAAGTCGTCGGAGCTCAATCCGTATGCGCCTGCCTACGGGCACAGCTATCGCCACGGCGCGATACCGACGCGCGAAGTGCACCAGAAGATGAAGCACTACCGCGACACGCACGCGTCGACGGCGACCACGGCGACCAGCTCGAACACGCTCGCCTACGGCGGCGGCATCGACGGTGTGGGCGTGATGGATGGCCACGTGAAGGTCTACATCGTGTACTACGGCAGCCAGTGGGGCACGCGGACCACCAACGCCAACGGCGACGACGTGTTCAGCGGCGACTCCTACGGCGCTGCGGCGGTGGCGGAAGAGATGTTCAAGGGCATCGGCACCGGCAACGAGCTGTGGTCGGCCGACCTGACGCAGTGGTGCGACGGCCCGAACGTGGCGTCGGGCGCCACCAGCTGCCCGTCGAACGCGAACTTCGTGCCGTACCAGACCGGCGGCGTGTACGCGGGCGCGTGGTACGACAACTCGGCGGCGGCGCCCAGCGCGCCGACCGCGACCGACCTGGCGAACGAGGCGATCAAGGCGGCGGCGCACTTCGGCAACACGGCGCAGGGCTCGAACCGCTACACGTACTACATCATCATGTCGCCGCACGGCACGGACCCGGACAACTACCAGAGTCCGACCCAGGGCTACTGCGCATGGCACAACTACACGACCTCGTCGTACGGCGACATCGCCTACAGCAACCAGCCGTACAACATGGACATGGGTTCGAGCTGCGGCGTGGACTTCGTGAACTCGGGTTCGGCCGGCAACCTGGACGGCTGGACGATGACGCTGGGCCACGAGTGGCACGAGATGATGTCGGACACCTACCCGGCGGGCGGCTGGACGAACGCCAGCAGCGGTTCGGAGAACTCCGACGAGTGCGCCTGGATCGCGGCGGGCCAGCCGGGCGGTGCGGCAAACGTGGCGATGGGCACGGGCACGTTCACCGAGCAGGCGAGCTGGTCGAACGACACCAATTCCTGCGCGATCTCGCACCCGATCGTCAACGGCGGCAGCAGCGGCGGTGGCGGCGGCGGCGGTAGCACGCCGGTGGCGAACTTCACCGACACGGTGAGCGGGCTGACGGTGAACTTCACGGATGCGTCGACCGACACGGGCGGCACGATCAGCTCGTACGCGTGGACCTTCGGCGACGGCGGCACCTCGACCGCGGCGAACCCGAGCCACACCTATGCGGCGGCGGGCACCTACAACGTGACCGAGACCGTGACCGACAGCACCGGCGCGACCAACAGCAAGACCGCCTCGGTGACCGTCGCCAGCAGCGGTGGCGGTGGTGGTGGCACCTTCAGCAGCACCGATACCCCGGTGACGATCGGCGACAACGCCACCATCCAGGACGGCATTGCGGTGAGCGGAGTCTCCGGCAATGCGCCGTCCACGTTGAAGGTGAACGTCAACATTACCCACAACTGGTCGGGCGACCTGGAAATCGATCTGATCGCGCCCGACGGTACCTCGTACACCCTGCAGTCGCCGGACTACAACAACGACGGCAACATCAACACCACCTACACGGTGGATGCCTCGGCGGATGCGGCCGCAGGCACCTGGCAGCTGCAGGTGATCGACAACGATCCCTGGTACAGCGGCGATGCCGGCACGCTCAACAGCTGGAGCCTGCAGTTCTGAGGAAAGACACGGCGCGCAGGGATGCGCGCCGTTTTTCGTCTGGGAGAGCGAATTCCTGCTTCACGCTTCCGGATGTTCGACAAGGGACGTGCAAATGCATCAACCCGATGTCTGCGTGGGGACCAGGCACTCGGTCACTCAACTACACCAATCGGGGAGTAGACATGAAGCAGATTCTGTTGAAGACGCTGGCTGCCTCGGTCCTGTTCGGACTGGCGGCAGGCCCGGCGCTGGCGCATAACAATGGCGGCAAGTCGTCGGAGCTCAATCCGTATGCGCCTGCCTACGGGCACAGCTATCGCCATGGCGCGATACCGACGCGCGAAGTGCACCAGAAGATGAAGCACTACCGCGACACGCATGCGTCGACGGCGACCACGGCGACCAGCTCGAACACACTCGCCTACGGCGGCGGCATCGACGGCGTGGGCGTGATGGACGGCCACGTGAAGGTCTACATCGTGTACTACGGCAGCCAGTGGGGCACGCGGACCACCAACGCCAAGGGCGACGACGTGTTCAGCGGCGACTCCTACGGCGCTGCGGCGGTGGCGGAGGAGATGTTCAAGGGCATCGGCACCGGCAACGAGCTGTGGTCGGCCGACCTGACCCAGTGGTGCGACGGCCCGAACGTGGCGTCGGGCGCCACCAGCTGCCCGTCGAACGCGAACTTCGTGCCGTACCAGACCGGCGGCGTGTACGCGGGCGCGTGGTACGACAACTCGGCAGCGGCGCCCAGCGCACCGACCGCGACCGACCTGGCGAACGAGGCAATCAAGGCGGCGGCGCACTTCGGCAACACGGCGCAGGGCTCGAACCGCTACACGTACTACATCATCATGTCGCCGCACGGCACGGACCCTGACAACTACCAGAGTCCGACCCAGGGCTACTGCGCGTGGCACAACTACACGACCTCGTCGTACGGCGACATCGCCTACAGCAACCAGCCGTACAACATGGACATGGGTTCGAGCTGCGGCGTGGACTTCGTGAACTCGGGCTCGGCCGGCAACCTGGACGGCTGGACGATGACGCTGGGCCACGAGTGGCACGAGATGATGTCGGACACCTATCCGGCGGGCGGCTGGACGAACGCCAGCAGCGGCTCGGAGAACTCCGACGAGTGCGCCTGGATCGCGGCGGGCCAGCCGGGCGGTGCGGCGAACGTGGCGATGGGCACGGGCACGTTTACCGAGCAGGCGAGCTGGTCGAACGACACCAATTCCTGCGCGATCTCGCACCCGATCGTCAACGGCGGCAGCAGCGGCGGTGGCGGTAGCACGCCGGTGGCGAACTTCACCGACACGGTGAGCGGGCTGACGGTGAGCTTCACGGATGCGTCGACCGACACGGGCGGCACGATCAGCTCGTACGCGTGGACCTTCGGCGACGGCGGCACCTCGACCGCGGCGAACCCGAGCCACACCTATGCGGCGGCGGGCACGTACAACGTGACCGAGACCGTGACCGACAGCACCGGCGCGACCAACAGCAAGACCGCCTCGGTGACCGTCGCCAGCAGCGGTGGCGGCGGCGGTGGCGGCACCTTCAGCAACAACACCAAGAAGGTGATCAACGACAACGCCACCATCACCAGCAACATCAAGGTGACCGGCGAGCCGGGTGCGGCACCGTCGGCGCTGCAGGTGCATGTCAACATCACGCACAACTGGTCGGGTGACCTGGAGATTGACCTGGTCGCACCGAATGGCGCCTATGCGGTGCTGCAGTCGCCGGACTACAACGACGACGGCAACATCAACACCACCTGGACGGTGAACGCCTCGTCGGTGCAGGGCAACGGCACCTGGAAGCTGCGCGTGATCGATAACGATCCCTGGTACAGCGGCGACTACGGCACGCTCAACAGCTGGAGTCTGAAGTTCTGAGGAAAGACACGGCGCGCAGGGATGCGCGCCGTTTTCGCCCGTGGCGCGAATTCCTGCTTCAAGCCTCCGGGTGTTCGACATGGGACGTGCAATCCGCGGCGTGCGGGCGCATGTCGCGGCAACCAAACCGACCACTTGGGGAGTGCACATGAAGTCAGTCGTGTTGAAAGCCATCGCAGCATCCATCCTGCTCGGCCTCGGCTCGGGCTCGTTGCTGGCCCAGTCCGCCAATGGCAACTCGTCGGAATTCAACCCTTACGCGCCTGCCAGCGGGCACGCCTATCGCCATGGTGCGATACCCACCCGCCCGGTACAGGAGCTGATCCACAGATACGAGGCTGGGCATAACGCCAGGCGCAGAGCCTCGAACACGCTTGCCTACGGCGGCGGCACCAGTGGCGTGGGCGTGATGGACAACCATGTGAAGGTCTACATCGTGTACTACGGCAGCGGCTGGGGCACGCAGACCCTCAATGCCAAGGGCGACGATGTGTTCTCGAACGACTCCTACGGCGCCGCGGCGGTGGCGGAGGAGATGTTCAAGGGCATCGGTACCGGCAACGAGCTGTGGTCGGCCGACCTGACCCAGTGGTGCGATGGTGCAGGCGTGGCGAAGGGTGCCACCAGCTGCCCATCGACCGCGAACTTCGTGCCGTACCAGACCGGCGGCGTATACGCGGGCTCCTGGTACGACAACTCGGCCGCACCCAGCGCACCGACCGCGACCGACTTGGCGAACGAGGCGATCAAGGCGGCGGCGCACTTCGGCAACACGGCGCAGGGCTCGAACCGCTACACGTACTACATCATCATGTCGCCACATGGTTCCGACCCGGACAACTACCAGAGCCCGACCCAGGGCTATTGCGCGTGGCACAACTACACGACCTCGTCGTACGGCGACATCGCCTACAGCAACCAGCCGTACAACATGGACCTGGGCGCGAGCTGCGGCGTGAACTTCGTGAACTCGGGCTCCGCCGGTTACCTGGACGGCTGGACGATGACGCTGGGCCACGAGTGGCACGAGATGATGTCGGACACCTATCCGGCGGGTGGCTGGACCAACCACTCCACCGGTGCGGAGAACTCCGACGAGTGCGCCTGGATCGCAGCGGGCCAGCCGGGCGGCGCGGCGAACGTGGCGATGGGCACGGGCACGTTCACCGAGCAGGCAAGCTGGTCGAACGACACCAATTCCTGCGCGATCACGCACGCGATCCTGCACTGAGGCCTTGCGTGCGGCGCGAGGAGAACGCGCCGCACGCAGACTCCACCTGGCCCGGCTGGCGACGGCCGGGCTTTTTTTTCGCATGATCCCCGCGGCCATGCTGTGGGCCATCGCTGACGCGATGTCGCGCCGCCCAGGGGGTACTGTTGGCGTCCGCATGCATGCGGCGTGCGACCATGGGCGGATGACGACGAACACTTCTCCGCAGCTGGCGATCATCGGCGGTGGCCCGGCCGGCCTGATGGCGGCCGAGGCGGCCTGCGCCGCAGGCATCGCCGTTGACCTCTATGACGCCATGGGCTCGGTGGGCAGGAAGTTCCTGCTCGCCGGCAAGGGCGGACTCAACCTCACCCATGGCGAGTCGTTCGAACGCTTCGTTGGGCGTTACGGCGAGCGGCAGGAGGAAGTCGCGAACTGGCTGCGTGCCTTCGATGCCGATGCACTGCGCGACTGGGCGCGCGGCCTGGGCGTGGAAACCTTCGTGGGCAGTTCGGGCCGGGTATTCCCCGCCGACATGAAGGCCGCGCCGCTGCTGCGTCGCTGGCTGCACCGGCTGCGCGCTGCGGGCGTGGTCTTCCACGTGCACCACCGTTGGCTGGGCTGGCGCGATGATGGCGCTCTGCGCTTCGCCACGCCGGAAGGCGAACGCACCGTCACCCCCGCCGCAACCGTGCTGGCGCTAGGCGGCGCGAGCTGGCCGAAGCTGGGCTCCGATGGCGCCTGGGTGGCGCCGCTGCGTGCCGCCGGCATCGACGTCGCGCCATTGCAGAGCGCCAACTGCGGGTTCGAGGTCGCATGGAGCGAGCACCTGCGCAGCCGCTTCGCCGGCGCACCGTTGAAGGCAGTGACGGCGTACTGGCGTGATCGGCACGATTTCGCCCGATCGCGCCAGGGCGAATGCGTGATCAGCGACTACGGCATCGAGGGCAGCCTGGTCTATGCGATCGGCGCGGATCTGCGCGAGCGGATCGCACGGGACGGCGAGGCGCAACTGCAACTCGACCTGGTGCCGGGCATCGCGCCGACAGTGCTGGCCGAACGTCTCGCCGCGCCGCGCGGCAAGCACAGTCTTGGCGACTGGCTGCGCCGTCGTGCGCATCTCGACGCGGCGAAATGCGCGCTGGTGTTCGAGGGCGCCGACAAGGCGGTGCTTGCGGATCCGTCCGCGCTCGCGGCACGGATCAAGGCGCTGCCGCTGACGCTGCGCGCGCCGCGTCCACTGGACGAGGCAATCAGCACCGCGGGTGGCGTGCGCCTGGAAGCGCTGGACGAACACCTGATGCTGAAGGCGCGGCCGGGTACATTCTGCGCTGGGGAGATGCTGGACTGGGAGGCGCCTACCGGGGGGTATCTGCTTACTGCATGTTTTGCCAGCGGATTGCTGGCGGGGCGCGGTGCGGCGCGTTTACTGCAGCGTCAGGCACACGGTTGAGCCTGGGCAAGTCACCATCGTTGCGAACTCGGCCGCCGGCAGGCGACCGAAACCGCTCTGTCGCTTGCGAAAGCAAAAAGAGCAAGCCCGCATCCCAACAGGGAAATGGAACAAAGCTCAACCGAGCGCCCGCACGCGAAAATTCCGCCCCTTGATGCGCCCCGCGCGCAACCGGTCCAGCGCCTTGTTCGCCAAGGCGCGGCTGATCGCCACGTAGGCACGGGTGGCGAATACGTCGATCTTGCCGATGTCCTGTGCGGCCAGCCCGGCGTCGCCGGTGAGCGCGCCGAGGATGTCGCCGGGGCGCAGCTTGTCCTGGCGGCCAGCGTCGATCACCAGGGTCTTCATCGGCGCGAGGTTGAGTTGCTTGCCGCGTGGCGGCGATACGCGCAGTGGGTGCCACGGCAGCGGTTGGCCGAGCTGCGCCTCGATGTTCTGTGCCTTGGGCCGTTCGCGCGGCGTGACCAGGGTGATCGCGAGGCCGCTCTCGCCAGCGCGGCCGGTACGGCCGATGCGGTGCGTGTGCGTGTCCGGATCGTGCGCGATGTCGTAGCTCACCACCAGCGGCAGTGCCGCGATATCCAGGCCACGCGCCGCCACGTCGGTGGCCACCAGGATGCAGCAGCTGCGGTTGGCGAATTGCACCAGCACTTCGTCGCGGTCGCGCTGCTCCATGTCGCCGTGCAGGGCGAGCGCGGAGAAGCCGCGGCGGTCGAGTTCCTGCGCCACCGCGTCCACGTCCTTGCGCATATTGCAGAACACCAGCGCGTGTTGCGCCTGCTCCGCGCTGAGCGTGCCCTTGCCGAGCAACTGCGCGAGGGCGTCCAGCTTTTGCGCCGGGTCCACCTCGTGAAAACGCTGCTCGATCGTGGTTTCCTCGCGGGGCGCCTCCACCGTCACCGCCACCGGCTCGCGCTGCAGGCGTTTGCTCGCCTCGCGGATCCCGTCGGCGTAGGTGGCTGAAAACAGCAGCGTCTGGTGGTGCTTCGCGATGCGCCCGACGATGTCGTCGATCGCCTCGCTGAAACCCATGTCCAGCATGCGGTCGGCCTCGTCCAGCACCAGCATCTGGATGCCGCCGCCGTGCAGGCTGCCGCGCTTGAGGTGCTCCTGCACGCGGCCTGGCGTGCCGACCACGATGTGCGGATCGTGCGTCAGGGACGCGAGTTGCGGGCCCAGCGGCATGCCGCCGCACAGCGTCAGCAGCTTCACGTTGGGGATGTTGGCGGCGAGCTTGCGCAGGGACTTGCTCACCTGGTCGGCGAGTTCGCGCGTGGGGCACAGCACCAGCGCCTGCAGGCGGATGGTTTCCGGCTGCAGGGCCTGCAGCAGCGCGAGGCCGAACGCGGCGGTCTTGCCACTGCCGGTCTGCGCCTGCGCGATCACGTCGCGGCCTGCCAGCATTGGCGGCAGGCTTTGCGCTTGCACCGGCGTCATCTCCGCATAGCCGAGGGTTTCGAGGCTGGCGAGCAGGGCGGGCTTGAGCGGGAGCGTGGCGAAGGCGGTCATGCGCCATGATCGCATCTCTGCTGCCGCAACGTGGCTATTCCAAGGCCGAATCGATGCGGATCTCGCCGCTCAGCACCTTGTGGATCGGGCAGGCGTTGGCGATCTGCAGCAGGCGTTCGCGTTGCTGCCCGTCCAACGGGCCGTACAGGGCGATGCGCCGCCGGATCAGGTTAGTGCCGGCCCCGGGCACGCCGTCGGGATTGAAATCCAGCGCCACTTCGACGCCTTCCAGCGGCCACCCCTTGCGTTCGGCATACATCTTCAGCGTGATCGAGGTGCAGGCACCGAGGCTGGAGAGCAGCAGGCGATGCGGGTCCGGTCCGGCGTTGGCGCCGTGCAGCTCGGTCGGCTCGTCGCCCAGCCACTGGTGGCCATGGTCGTCCTCCAGGCGAACGGTGTAGGGGGTGCTGGCGATGGCGGCCGTCACGTTGGCGGGGGTACTCATGGCGGATCCTGTCGAGGGGTGGGGCTCCACATCTAGCACGTCGCACGCCCGCTTGCGCGCGCTCGGCGTGAAATGCACCGGCTTGCATCTGCGCCTGCGGTCACCGACCCTGTAAGGCCCCTGTTCCAACGAACGTGCTGCCATGGACATCGTTTTCATCGAGGATTTGCGCATCGACGCCGTGATCGGCATCTACGACTGGGAGCGCCGCGTGCGCCAGACGCTGGCCTTCGATATCGAGATGGCGTTCGACAACACCGCGCCGGCCGCCAGCGACGACATCGCGCACACCCTGAACTACAAGGACGTGTCCAAGCGGCTGATCGACTACGTGGGCGCCTCCAGCTTTGGCCTGGTGGAAACCCTGGCCGAGCGCTGCGCCGCGATCATCCGCGAGGAGTTCGGCGTGCGTTGGGTGCGCCTGAAGCTGTCCAAGCCTGGCGCGGTGCGCGGTGCGAAGGCGGTGGGCGTACGCATCGAACGCGGCACGCGGCCCTAGCGTCTTCCGCGGGGTTTTGCCCTGCTTGCGGCGAAGCTTATCCGGCCTGCCGGCGTGCCGCGCGCGCCGGTCCGACTCGAGGAGCGAAGCGAATGGCTTCCCTGCAACAACTACTGGATCTGCCCGGCATGCGTACCGCGTTGGGCCTGCTAGTCCTGCTGCTGCTGGCGTGGCTGGTCGGCGTGCTGGTGCGCAGCGTCCTGCTGCGTGCGGTACAGGGCGTGGCCGCGCGCACGGAGTGGCAATGGGATGACGCGCTGTGCAGGAGGCAAAGCTTCGCCTGGCTTGCGCGGATGGCGCCGACGCTGGTGGTGCAGTACGGCATCGCGCTGGTGCCGAACGTGCCGGGCGACGTGGAGAACCTGGTCGCCAGCATCAGCAGGGCGTTGCTGGTGCTGTTCGTGGCGATGGCGATAAGCAGTGCGCTGTCGGCGCTGGAGGACATCTACCGGGAGACGCCGCGTGGCCGCGAACGCTCGATCAAGGGCGTGGTGCAGCTGGCGAAGATCGTGCTGTTCGTGGTGGCGGGGCTCGTCGTCGTCACCGCGCTCACCGGGCAGCGGATCGGCCTGCTGCTGTCCGGCCTGGGTGCCATGTCGGCCGTGCTGATGCTGGTGTTCAAGGACACCATCCTCGGCTTCGTGGCGGGCGTGCAGCTGTCCTCCAACGACATGCTGCGCGTAGGCGACTGGATCGAGATGCCCCAGCTCCATGCCGACGGCGAAGTGATCGACATTGCCCTGCATACGGTGAAGGTACGCAACTGGGACAAGACGATCACCACCATCCCCAGCTGGCGGCTGATCTCCGACTCCTACAAGAACTGGCGCGGCATGCAGGAGACCGGCGGCCGCCGCATCAAGCGGGTGCTCACCATCGACGCGGGCAGCGTGGGTTTCCTCGACGATGCGGCGCTGGAACGGCTGGCGACACTGCGCCTCCTGGGCGGCTACCTGCCGGCGAAGCAGCGGGAGGTGGAAGACTGGAACCGGGCGCTGGGCGAGGCCGCAGGAGTGGCGGCCAATCGTCGCCGGCTCACCAATCTCGGTACCTTCCGCGCCTACGTGCAGACCTACCTGGATACGCATCCGCACATTCATCGCGGCCTGACCTGCATGGTGCGCCAGCTGGCCAGCGGGCCGCAGGGCATCCCGCTCGAGCTGTACTGCTTTACCGACACGGTGGCATGGGCAGAGTATGAGACCATCCAGGCGGACATCTTCGACCATCTGTTCGCGCTGCTGCCGGAGTTCGGCCTGCGCCTCTACCAGCAGCCCAGCGGCCACGACATGCAGGCCGGACTGGCGCGGCAGGACGGCAGCCGGGCAGAATCGCGCTCTTTGCAGCCTGCGGCATCCTGATGGCACGCGCTTACCTCAGCCTTGGTTCCAACCTCGAACCGCACCGCTACCTGCGCGCCGCGCTGGACGAGCTGCGCGCGCGCTTCGGCGCGATCGAGGTGTCGCCAGCCTATCGCAGCCACTCGGTGGGCTTCGAGGGCGCGGATTTCGTCAACCTCGCGGTGGGACTGGATACCGAACTAGGCCCCGAGGCACTCAACGACTGGCTGCATGCGCTGGAGGACCGCCACGGCCGCCGGCGCGACGTGCCGCGCTACTCGGACCGCACGCTGGACGTGGACATCGTGCTGTACGACGAGCAGGTGATCGATGGTCCCGGCCACCTGCAGATCCCGCGCAAGGAGCTGCGGCACGCCTTCGTGCTGAAGCCGCTGGCCGACATCGCGCCGCAGGCGCGTCACCCCGTCAGTGGGCTGACCATGGCCGCGCTGTGGGCGGTGTTCCCGCAGGAGCGCGAGCCGCTGTCGATCGAGCCGCTCTGATGCCTGCACTGTTACGGCGGCGCGGGCAGTGCTAGAACAACGGCTTCAATCGCAGGGAGGGTGGGGCATGGCCGGAAAGTTCGCCCGCAGTTGGGCATTGATGAAGGCAAGCGCGGGCGTGTTGCGCGCGGACAAGTTGCTGCTGGTGTTCCCGCTGCTCGCGGGCGTGTGCAGCATGGTGGTGGCGGCGAGTTTCCTGGTGCCGGTGGTGCTGGCGATGATCGGTCACCACGCCGATCTGGACGAAGGCCGCTTCTCGCCGTTCTATTACGCGCTGCTGTTCGCGTTTTACCTCGTGCAGTACTTCGTGATCGTGTTCTTCAATACGGCGCTGGTCGGCGTGGCGCTGGCACGCCTGCGTGGTGAATCGGCCGGCCTGGCCGAAGGCTTCGCGCTGGCGCGAGCGCGGCTGGGCAGCATCTTCGGCTACGCCTTGATCGCCGCCACCGTGGGGCTGCTGCTGCGCATGCTGCAGGAACGCCTGGGCCTGATCGGTCGCTTCGTGGTGGGCCTGCTGGGCCTGGCGTGGACGGTGGCTACCTTCCTGGTGGTGCCCGTGCTGGCCAGCGAAGGCATCGGCCCGATGGATGCGGTGAAGCGCAGTGCCGAGCTGCTCAAGCGCACCTGGGGCGAGAACCTGATCGGCAACGTCGGGCTGGGCGCGGTATTCGGCCTGGTGATGTTCCTCGTGGTACTGCTCGCCGGTGCACTGATGGTCGGCGCGGCAGCCACGCAGTCGGTGGCCGCCATGGTGCTGGTGGGTGTGGTGATCGTGGTCGCCTTCATCCTGCTTGGCCTGGTGCAATCCACCCTGCAGGGCATCTATTCCGCTGCCTTGTATCGCTACGCCGAGGCGGGCGAGGTGGGCGGCGGCTTCGACCAGGCGTTGCTGGAATCGGCGTTCCGCACGAAGCACTGATTCACACCGCGAGCGTGCGCCCGCCGTCCACGTTGAGGATTTGCCCGGTCACGTAGGGCGCATCGCGCAGCAGCCACAGCACGGCGCCGGCCACGTCCTCGGGCGAGCCGGCGCGTTGCATCGGGGTGCGGGCAAGCATCGCCTGCTGGTCGTCGTACGGCTTGCCGTCGCTGGGCCACAGCACGGCGCCGGGTGCCACGCCGTTGACGCGCACGTCGGGCGCGAGGTCCAGCGCCAGCGCCCGCGTCATCGCCGCCAGCGCGGCCTTGGCCATGCAGTAGAGCGGATGGTTCGCCAGCGCGCGCTCGGCGTAGATGTCCACCAGGTTGACGATGGCGCCCTGCGCCGCGCGCAAGGCAGGCGTGGCCGCCTGCGCGAGGAAGAATGGCGCCTGCGCGTTCGAGGCGAACAGCTCGTTCCATTGTTCGACGGTGACGGTGCCGACCGGCGTGGGAAAGAACGCCGAGGCATTGTTGACCAGTGCATCGAGACGGCCGAAGTGCGCCAACGTCGCATCCACCAGCATGGTGGGCGCCTGCAGGTCGGCCAGATCGGCCTGCAGCACCAGCGAGCTGCCGGCGCACGCGCGCTCCAGCTCGGCAGCGAGCGCCGCGGCTTCGTCCCGCGAACGACGACAGTGCAGGACGACGCTGTACCCGGCGGCGTGCAGCGTGCGCGCGATCACCGCGCCCACGCGTTTGCCGGCACCGGTGATCAGCGCGACGGGGCGGTCGTGGCGAGGCGGCATGCGATGGTTCCTGCGCGATTCGGATGGTGAGAGCTTGCCGGATCGCTGCCGGCGCGTCACTCATGCGTCGCTGGATGGATGGCGCTTGGGCGCAATGGCTTTGGCCGCCGCGCCGCCGCGCCTGTGCGGCGGAGGCGCCTCGTCGAGATCGCCATGGCCTTCATGGTCGATGCCGCGGCTGAACAACTCGATGGTGGTGGCGGCGACCTGTCCGGTGTCGTAGTAGGCGTAGGCGCCCACGCCCAAGGCACCGATCACCGGCAGCCAGCGCGACAGGCCTTCGCCGACGGCGCGGCGGCTCAGTTTCACGCCGAGCTGCTTGGCCAAGCGCTCCACCACCGTGTAAGACATGCGGCGGAACAGCAGGCGATCGCCCATGCGTACCACCAGGTCGCGGAAGGCCTGCGCCGCGGTGTGGCGGAACAGGCAATACAGCATCTGTTCGCGGCCGAGTTCGGCGTGGCGGCCATAGGCGGCGGCGATGTCGCTGACCATCTGCGCCTGGATCCGCCAGATCGCCATCAGCTCCGGCAACACGGTGAGCCAGCCCAGCGGCCCCGGCGGCAGCGCCAGCGTGCCGGAGGTGAGCGCGGCGCGCTGGGCGGCGCGGCTGGCGATCTGGCGCGCCTGCGCCAGCGGATCGGCGGTGCCGTCCACCTTGCTGCCGGGAATGCGACTGACGAAGTCGAGGATAGCCTGGGTAACCCGGTTCGCCTCCTCCTGGCCGCCTATCACGGCGGGTACCTGGCGGCTGCCGCCGAATGTGTCGGGATGGCTCATGGCGCAGCTCCGGGATGCCGGCAAGGGCGGAGTGAGCGGCCAGTCTAGTCGGAATCTCAACCGCCCCCAGCGTTCACCGGTCCATCCCGGCTCGTGCTGGGGATGGGCGGCGGAGCCGCCCGACGGTCGGGTTCGCGGTTCGACGAGCTCGGCTGTCCGGCAGGCGATGAACTGCCTGCCGCGCACGCAAACTCTCCCCGCGCGTCAGTTCCCCGGCTCCTCCGGGTACTTCCGGCGTCGCCGCCGGAACCTTCCGCGAGCAGGCGTAGCCCCTCGCGCTCGATGGTGATCGCCGCGTTGTAGTCGCGGTCGTGGGCGGCGCCGCACGGCCGGCAGACCCAGTGGTCGTCGTTGCGCCGCAGGCCACCGTACACATGCCCGCAGGCGCTGCAGGTCTTGCTCGACGGATAGAACCGACCCACAGCACTCACCACGCGGCCTCGCCAGGCCGCCTTGTAGACCAGTTGCCGCCGGATCTCGCCCAGGCCGGCATCGCCGACCGAGCGCCGGAACGCCCGCCATCCCGTGCTGCGCCCCATCGCCTTCACGGCCAGGTCCTCGATGCAGATC
Source organism: Pseudomonadota bacterium (assembly GCA_021805685.1). Classification (GTDB taxonomy): domain Bacteria; phylum Pseudomonadota; class Gammaproteobacteria; order Xanthomonadales; family Rhodanobacteraceae; genus Rhodanobacter_A. Next base: position 16,443 of record JAJZET010000025.1, on the reverse strand, counting down.
ACCTGCGCGCTCGCCACCAGCCGCGCCGTCAGCTGGTGCTGGTGGTCGCGACGCCGGTCGGCGATGCGGGCGTGCAGGTGGCCGATCCGCTGCCGGGTGACGCGCATGCGGTTCGAGACGTCGATCCGCGTGCCTTTCGGTAAGGCACGCCCCGGATCGAGGCCTTGCCGGCGCGCCGCCGCATCGCGCTGGCGGCCATAGTGTCGCTGGTAGCGGCGCAGCGTCGCCAGGGCATGGCACAGGTGCTTCGGTGCGGCCACTTTCTCGCCGGTGCTCAGCGCCGCGGTGTCCCTCAGTCCCAGGTCGACGCCGATTGACGGCAGCATTGCCGTGAAGGTCGCCGGTGTTGGCACGCCGTCCGCCGTGAAGCACGCGAACCATCGGCCCGCGCCATCCCGGCTCACCGTGACGCTGCGCAGGCGGCCCAGCATCGGCTCGCTCACCCGGAAGCGGACACGGCCGATGCCGTCGAGCTGCACGCTGCCGTGCTTACCCTGGACGGCCACGAGCCCCCGCCGGCGCTGATCCAGCGTGAACCGCGCCGACTGCACCGTGCCAAAGCGCTTGCGCCGTGGCCGCCTCACCCGACCGCTAAAGAAGTTGCGCCAGGCCGTGTCGAAATTTCTCAGCACCTGGTTGAACGGTTCGCGCGGCAGTTCGCCCAGCCATGCCGTTTCCGGGGCCTGGCGCAGCGTGGTGAACAAGCGCGACAGGTCGATGCCCGACAGCTTCGTGCCGTCCGCGCGCCAGGCCGCCTCCTTCTCCCGCAGTGCCCAGTTCCACACCCCCCGCACTGCACCGAACAGGCGCGACAGCACCCGCGCCTGTGCCTTCGTCGGCCGCAGTCGCACGCGGTACGCACGTTCGAGGGTGGCGGGGGATGGGGTACTCACGGCCTCACCGATTGCACGAAGCGTCCATCGTGCAGCCCGACCGTCGCAGCGATTGAGATCAGGGCGCATGGCCGCCGGACGTCCCCCTCGCTCGGCACGATCGCCTGGGCGGCTGCGTGCCGGTCGCGGCGCGACACGCTCCGACGCGACTCCACAGGCCGGCGGGGTCTTCGTCGTCCCTGACTCATCCGTAGTGGGCATGAAGCGGGGATCAACGGGCGGACCAGGAGCCATGACTTGTGGCCCGGTCGATCCGGTCGCTGCGATAGTAATGTTATAACATTACATACATCGTCCGGCGGATACGCCGGACTGCCCACCCGGAATCGGAACCCGACCCCATGAAGCTTTCCCCGCTTGCCCTGAGTCTCGCCGCCGCTCTGTGCGTAATACCCGCCCATGCCCGCGCCGATGAGGTCGCGCCTCCTTCCGCCGCAGCGGCGACCGGCGGCGCTAACGCCAGCCCGTCGGCGGACGGCGACAGCAACCCGGAAGCGGCGCGCAACCGGCGTGCGCCGAAGGTAAGGGACCTCGGTGCGGTCAGCGTCAGCGCAGCGTTGGACCAGGCACGCAACGCGCTGTCGCCGGACACCGGTTCCAGCCAATACGTGATCGACGCGAAGGACATCCAGACGTTGCCGCTGGGTGCCTCCACGCCGCTGAACCAGGTGGTCTTGCAGGCACCGGGCGTGGTGCAGGACTCCTACGGCGGCCTGCACGTGCGTGGCGACCACGCGAACCTGCAGTACCGCATCGACGGCGTGATCATTCCCGAGTCGATCTCCGGCTTTGGCCAGACGCTGGACGCGCGCGCGATCCAGAGCATGAACCTGCTCGACGGCGCCCTGCCCGCGGAATACGGCCTGCGTACCGCGGCCGTGGTGGATATCACCACCAAGAGCGGCGCCGACCTCGGCAACGGCGGCAGCGTCGGCGTCACCGGGGGGTCTTTCGGCACCTTCAATCCGAACCTTTCGCTGTGGGGCAACAGCGGCCGATGGAGCGCCTACTTCACCGTCAACTACCTGCAGAACGACGTCGGCATCGAGAATCCCACCGCCAGTCGCACGCCGATCCACGACCATACCAACCAGGTCAAGGGCTTCGGCGATATTTCCTACCTGATCGACAACGACATGCGGCTGAGTTTCATGTTCGGCTTCGCCAACAACCGCTTCCAGATCCCGAACAACCCGGGGCAGGTGCCGCAGTTCGGTTACCTCGGCCTCACCAGCTTCAATTCGGCCCGCCTGAACGAACGGCAGAACGAGCAGACCCGCTTCGGCGTGCTTTCGCTGCAGGGCAAGTCGGGCAAGACCGATTACCAGGTTTCGCTGGGCCAGCGCTACAGCGGCCTGCAGTACCTGCCCGACAACATCGGCGACCTGATGTTCAACGGCGTGGCCGGCAGCATCCACCAGGCCGATCGTGCAAGCACGTTGCAGGCGGATTTCTCCACGCCGCTGAACGACACGAATACCCTGCGCTACGGCTTGTACGGCAGTGACGACCGTGCCCTCACCACGACCAATTCGCTGGTGTTCCCAGTCGATGCGAACGGCAACCAGTCCAGCACGGTGCCGCTCGGCATCTTCACCAGCGCCCCGATCGTCGCCAGGACGTGGTCCGCCTACGTGCAGGACGAGTGGAGCCTCGGTGAGGACTGGACGGTGAACTACGGCCTGCGCGGCGACGCGTATAAGGCGTTCGGTACCACCCAGAGCCAGCTCAGCCCGCGCGTTGGTGTGGTCTGGCAGGCCACTGGCAGCACCACCGTGCATGCCGGCTATTCGCGCTACTTCACGCCGCCGGCCACCGAGATGATCACCGCCGCGAACATCGCGGCCTTCGCCGGCACCACCAACGCGGTGAAGAACTACGGCGACAACAAGCCGCTGGCCGAGCGCTCCAACTACTTCGATGCCGGCGTTTCGCAAAGCATCGGCAGCCATTGGACGCTGGGCCTGGATACCTATTACCGCGAGGTGCACGACCTGCAGGATGAGGGCCAATTCGGCGCCGCGCTGGTCTATTCCACGTTCAACTACAAGTACGGGCGCGTGGCCGGCACCGAGTTCACCGCCGACTACGACAACGGCCCATGGACCGGCTACTTCAACTTTGCCTGGAGCAAGGCGATGGGCAAGGACGTGGTCACCAGCCAGTACAACTTCGGCCCCGCCGACCTGGCCTACATCGCGAACAACTACATCCATCTCGACCACGACCAGAAATACACCTCTTCCGGCGGCATCAGCTACGCGCTGGGCGACGACACCAAGCTGGGTGCCGACTACCTGTTCGGCAGCGGCCTGCGTCGCGATGGCGCGGTGCCCAACGGCGCCCGCATGCCAGGGTATTTCCAGCTCAACTTCAGCATCTCGCATGACTTCCGGGTCGATCGTTTCGGCAAGCTGCATGCCCAGGTGGCGGTCATCAATGCGCTGGATCGCAGCTACGAGTTGCGCGATGGCACCGGCATCGGCGTGGGCGCACCGCAGTTCGGGCCGCGCCGCGGCCTGTACCTGAGCCTGCAGAAGGATTTCTGATCGTCCGCGCCCTGGACGTCCACCCGGCCGCCGCCGCGGCCCCTCAGGGCACGGCCGGGTGGGGAGCCCCCTCCCGTCCGCGCGGGCTGCACGGACGCATCGGCTATCCTTGAAGCCTTTGCAGACGACGGCAGATCGCATGTCCCCCCGCCTCCCCGAACCCGGCGCCGACGAGCGCGCGCACTCCGACCGCCTGCTGCAGCAGTTGCGCGAACAGATCGCCGCGCACGGCCCGATGCCGTTCTCGCAGTTCATGGAGCGCTGCCTGTATGCGCCGGGGCTGGGCTATTACAGCGCGGGCAAGACCAAGTTCGGCGAGGCCGGCGACTTCGTCACTGCACCGGAGCTGGGTGAACTGTTTGCGCGCTGCGTGGCGAACGTGGTCGCGCCGGTGCTGGATACGCTGGGCGAGCAGGCAAGCTTCCTCGAGCTGGGCGGCGGCAGCGGCGCCTTCGCGGAGGCGGTACTCGAGGCGCTCGCCGAAGCCGGTAGCCTGCCGCATCGCTACCTGATCCTCGAACCCAGCGCCGACCTGCGCGAGCGCCAGCGCGAGCGCCTGGCCGCCGCGCTGCCGAGCGAGGTCAACGCGCGCGTCCGCTGGCTGGACGGTCCGCCCGACCACGGCTGGCGCGGCGTGCTGTTCGCCAACGAGGTGATCGACGCGTTGCCTACCACGCGCATCGCGATGAAGGGCGGCGAGGTCTACGAGGAATACGTGGCGCTGGACGGCGAAGGCCGGCTGATGCGCGTGGACCGCCCTGCCGACGCCCTGGTGGCCGGCGCGGTGCGCCACGTCGAGCGCGACCTCGGCGAGGACTTCGCCGACGGCTACCGCACCGAGCTGCTGCCGCAGCTACCGTACTGGCTGCAGGCCGTGGCCGGCTCGCTGGAGGCCGGCGTGATGCTGTTCGTCGACTACGGCTACGTGCGCCGCGAGTTCTACCAGCCCGACCGCCGCGACGGCACGCTGATGGCGCACTACCGCCATCACGCGCACAGCGATCCGTTGTGGTTGCCCGGTCTCAACGACCTCACCGCCTCGGTGGATTTCACCGCCCTGGCCGAAGCCGGCAACCACGCAGGGTTCGGTGTGGCCGCGTACCTGCCGCAGGCACAGTTCCTGATCGCCAGCGGCCTGCAGCAGGCGTTCGAGAGCGCCCATGCGCAGGCTGCCGACGAGGCGGCGCGCTATCGCCTGGCCCAGGAGGTGAAGCGGCTCACGCTGCCCGACCAGATGGGCGAGCGCTTCCAGGCGATGCTGTTCGCGCGCGGCCTCGAACTGCTGCCGCTGCCGGCCGAGCTGCTGGCCGCCGACCAGGGCGGGCGGCTGTAATCAGCGATGCGGCCACGCCGCCCGCTGCATCGGGATGTCAGCGTGCGCGTTCACGAAACTGCACGACATTCCCTTCCGGGTCGTGGCCGTCGCAGACGCGCGAGCCCTGGAACAGCCACTCGCGCGAAGGGGCGTTGAGTTCGCCGCCGCGCAGCTGCGCCGCCTGGCGCGCTGCGACAAGGCTGGAGACCGGGAAAACCAGCTTGATGGCCGTGTTTTCACGGCGCTGCGGCGGCTCCGCGATGTGGATGGATGCCGCCCGCTTGCTTGGTATCGCGACGACTACCAGCTGGAACGTATCCGACTCCAGCACGAGGTGATCCTGTTCCTCGTGCGCGAGCCGAAGGCCGGCGACGTCCGCATAAAAATGGCCGACCTTCGCGATGTCCTTGGCGTACAAGACGGCGCCGGCAGGAGGCAGGCTGGGCATGGTGACGTTCCTGGTGAAGCCGCGCGCTATTGGGCGGACGGCTTGGCCGCCGCGCCGCGCCCCAGTGCCAGCCCCTTGAGCACGTTGAGTGCCTGCGACAGCGCGTAGTCGCTGGTGGCGAGCCTGGTGGCGGCGGCGCTGCCGTCGTTGTCGATGTTGCCGCCGGCCTTGGCGTTCTGGTTGGCGAGGTGGTGCGGCAGGTCGGCTTCGGAGTCGATCAGCGCGGGCGCCGTGTCGGCCTTGCGCACGTCGATGTCGGCCAGCGCGATGTCGGGCTTGATGCCCTCGGCCTGGATCGAGGTGCCGTTGGGCGTGTAGTAGCGCGCGGTGGTGATCTTCACGGCATGGTCGGCATCCAGCGGCAGCACGGTCTGCACCACGCCCTTGCCGAAGGTGCGCTGCCCCATCAGCAGGGCGCGGTGGTTGTCCTTCAATGCGCCGGAGACGATCTCCGCGGCGGAGGCGGTGCCGTGGTTCACCAGCACCACCAGCGGCGCACCGTCGAGCAGGTCACCGGGGTGGGCGCTGAAGCTCATGTTGGAATCGGGCAGGCGGCCGCGGGTGGTGACGATGGTGCCGGAGTCGAGGAAGTCGTCGCTCACCGACACCGCGGCGGTGAGCAGGCCGCCGGGGTTGTTGCGCAGGTCGAGCACCGCGCCCTTCGGCGCGCCGTCCTTGGCGATCAGCGCCGCCAGCTTGCGTTCGAGGTCGGGCGCGGTATCGCTCTGGAACTGCGTGATGCGAATGTAGTCGTAGCCGGGCTCGAGCTGGCGCACCTTGACGCTGGTGATGGCAATGTTCTCGCGCACCAGGTGCATGTCCACCGGCGTGTCGCTGCCCTTGTGCACGATGGTCAGGGTGATCTTGCTGCCGGGCTTGCCGCGCAGCTTCTTGAACATCGCGTCCACGTTCTGCGGGTCGACCAGCGCGCCGTCGATCTTCACGATGCTGTCGCCTGGCTTGATGCCGGCGCGCGAGGCGGGCGTGTCGTCGATGGGTGTGACGATCAGCAGGCCGCCATCCTGTTCCAAAACCTCGATGCCGAGGCCGCTGTACTGGCCGGTGGTGTCCTCGTCGAGCTGGGCCAGGCCCTGCTTGTCGAGGTATTCGCTGTGCGGGTCGAGTCCGGCGAGCATGCCGGTGATCGCGTCCTTGATCAGCTCCTTGTTGCCCACCGGTTCGACGTAGGCCTGGCGCACGATGTCGTAGACGCGGCTGAAGCGGCGGATGTCGTCGAGGCTGGGTTGGCCGTCCGCGTCCTTGGCCGGTACGTTGGCGTGCACGTGGGTGGCGGGCAGGTCGGTGGGCGGTTCGTGCGCGCTGGTGGCAGGCGCCGGCGCGGTCTGCGCGTGTACGAACGGCGCGGCCAGCAGCAGGGCGCACAGGCTGTAGGTGGGAAACCGCATGGAACGACTCCGGGGAAGTGGGGTGAAGCCGCACAGGCGGCCGGCCTCGATGCCGCCAGCGTGCGACGGCGGCGCCCCGCCGTCAACGTCGCCGCGTCGCGCGATCAGTGGGACTTCAGCCAACTGCGCGGATCGACCGGCTGGCCGTTCTTGCGCAGTTCGAAATACACGCCGGTGTTGACGCCGGTGGGCGCGCTGGCGGTGCCCACGGCCTGGCCCGCCTTCACCGCGTCGCCCACGTTGTGCAGCAGCGCCTCGTTGTTGCCGTACATGCTCATCCAGCCGTTGCCGTGGTTGAGGATCAGCAGCATGCCGTAGCCGCGCAGGAAGCCGGCGTAGACCACGCGACCGTTGGCCACGGCACGCACCTCGCTGCCGCCGGGCGCGCGAATCAGTACGCCGTTGCCGTAGCTGTGTACCTCGCCCGAGGCCGGCCAAGGCAGGTTGCCGCGGATGTTGGCGCCGGCGCCGCCCACGGCGACGGGGGGCGGCGCCTTGCTGTGCCTGCGCGCAGCGGCCTGCTGCGCGGCGGCGCGTTCGGCGGCCTCGCGCATCGCCTGGTCGATCTGCTGCTGCAGGCGTGCGACCAGCGAGTTCAGCGACTGCTCGTCCTGCTTCAGTGCAGCCAGCCGCTGGGCCTGGTCCTGGTAGGTGGCGTCGGCCGCGGCAGCCAGCTTCTGCTGCGCGGCACGCTGCTGCGCCAGTTGTGCACTCTGCTTTTCACGCTGGTCGCGCTGGACCTGCAGCGCCTGCTGCTCGGCGGTGATCTGCTGCTCCAGCGTCTGCAGCTGGGCGAGCCCGGCCATCAGCTGCTGCACCTTCTGCAGGCGGTCCTGTTGGAAGTATTTCGAATAGACCAACGCCCGCGCGATGCGGCCCACGTCCTCGTTGTCCAGCAACAGGCGCAGGTCGGAGCCGTGGCCGAGCGCATAGCTGGCGCGCAGCAGGTCGGCGATGGCGGCGCGCTGGCTGGCCAGCTTCTGCTGGAGGTCGGCGCGCTGCTGCTGCAACTGCTGGAGTTGCTGTTGCTTGGCGGCGATCGCGGCGTCGGTCTCGCGCAGCGCGCGCGCGGCGGCAGCCAGTGCGGTGGTCTGCTTCGCCAGTTCGGCATTGAGCTGGTCGCGGCGTGCGGCGGTCGCGGCCTGCCGCTTGTCCAGGGCCTGCAGCTGCTGGTGTAGGTTGCTCAGCTTCTGCTTCGCCGCGGCCTGTTCGGCCTGGCTCTTGTCCTGCCGTGCCTGCGCCGGCGCGCCGGCGAGTGCGGCGCTCAGTGCCAGGACAGGGAGAACGGTGAGGCGGGCGACGCGGAGGGGGCTGGGCATCGGCCGATTATCGCCGAGCCCGCGGACGGGGGCGAGCCACTCGCCGCCCGGGCGACTGCGCGCGCGCCGCAGGCGGGATCGTCCGGCAGGCGACCGCCGGCGCAACGGAGGGGTGGCGGCCATCTTGCGATTCCGCAAGGTTTTCGTGGGGGGATCGGCAGCCCACGGTAAAGCCGCCGCCATACCGCATGATCAACATGCCGGGAATTCTTGCGCCCCTCCCGGAGACTTTCCCATGTCGTTGCGTCGTCGCTATCCGTCCCACACCGTGTTGGCGCTGGCCATCGGTTGCGTACTGCTGCCCATCGCCGCCACGGCCGCCACCCAGCCTGCCGCCTCCGCCGCGACCGCGGCCGGCAGCAACAGCACGAGTGGCGCCGCCGCCAGTTCGGACTTCTCGCCCGATACGGTCCGCAAGCACAAGGTCGTGCAGATGTCGGGGATGACGGTGACCGCCGCGACGCTGACGCTTCCCCGCGTTCCGGCGACCACGCCGCTGGAGGTGACCCAGCCTACCTCGGTGATCGATCGCAACTACATCAGCGACAACACCTCGCCGAGCGCCACCTATGCCGACATCATCGCCATCACGCCCAGCGTGAGCCAGCATGATCCGAACGGCGCCGGCCTGACCGAAAGCCGCGACATGAGTATCCGCGGCTTCAGGGACGGCGAGTTCAACCTCACCATGGATGGCATCCCGGTCGGCGATCCCAACGACTTCACCCACCACTCGCCCGATTACTTCATGTCGCAGGACCTGGGTTCGATCACGGTCGATCGCGGTCCCGGCAATGCTTCCACGGTGGGCTTCGCCACCTTCGGCGGCACCGTGGGCATGGACACGCGCGCGCCGGAGGCCGAGGCTGTCGGCCACGTCTACGGCAGCTACGGCAGCTTCGCCACGCGCATGCTGGGAGGCTCCTTCGATACCGGCACGATGCACGACTTCGGCGACATGAGGGCCTTCGTGGACTATCGCCAGGTGAAGTCCAACGGCTACCTGACCGGCGCCAACATGGACCGCAAGAACTTCTTCATGAAGGCGGTCAAGCCGCTGGGCGAACATACCCAGCTGACCGTGGTGGCGATGACCAACCAGAATTCGGGCACCAACGCGGCGATCGTCGGTGCCACCTCGTACCCGTACGTGGCGGTCAACAACGGCACGCCGCCGTTCACCAGCAGCATGCCGGGCCAGATGCAGCAGCTCGGCATGAACTACGGCTTTTCCAGCAACCCGAACAGCCAGGCGTTCGCCAACTACAACGGCGACACGATCAACTCCGATTTCGAGTATGTCGGCCTGCACAGCCTGCTTGGCGACGTGACGCTGGACAACAAGGTCTACACCTACGCCTACTACCACCACGGCTGGAACGGCAACGACCCGAACGGCGGCAACTACGACTACGGCAGCCTCAACGGTCCTGCGGGTTCGGCCGGCGACGGCACCTTCCCGGCCGGTGCGGGCAGCACCAACGGCACGATCTACGGCGCCAACGACGTGCCCGGCCAGAAGATGTACAACCTGTACCGCAACTGGGGCGACATGCTGCGCCTGAGCCAGGACTTCGGTCCCGGCGAGCTGCACTATGGCCTGTGGGTGAACAAGCAGCTCTATCACCGCTACCAGGCGAATATCGACTTCAGCAACGGCGGCGCCTACGACGCGGCGACGCCGCTGGCGGCGACCAAGCGCCGCATCGACGGTACCTTCCTCACCGTGCAGCCGTACCTGGAATATGCCTGGCACGTCACCGATGCGTTCACCGTCACGCCTGGCCTGAAGTACGTCTACTTCCGCCGTCACGATGTGGCCCCCGTGCAGCAGAAGGTGGGTGCGGCGCAGAACTATGCGCAGTCCTGGCGGACCCTGCTGCCGGCGATCGACCTGCACTACCGGATCCAGTCGGGCTGGACCGCCTACCTGCAGGCCGCCAAGGGCTACCTGGCGCCGAACGAGAACCTGTTCTACGTGCCGAATCCGCTGGTCGCGGACCAGAACGTCAACCCGCAGTCGACGACCAACTACCAGCTCGGCACCGTGTGGCAGAGCGATCGCCTCAGCCTGTCCGCCGACCTGTACGCGATCAACTTCACCAACCAGGTGACCAAGCACAAGATCGGCAACGTGACGATCTTCTCCAACCTCGGCGGTACCAAATACCGTGGCGGCGAGATCGAGGCCAGCTACGTGGTCGGCGGTGGTTTCAGCCTTTACGGCAACGCCAGCTACAACAAGGCCACGCAGAACTCCAACGGGCTGCAGCTGGCGATGGTGCCGCGGTACACCGGCGCCGCCGGCGTGATCTACCACCAGGGTGCCTGGAGCGCATCGGTGATCGCCAAGTATGTCGGCGCCGAATTCGGTGACATCGCGCAGGACGCGCAGGGCAACGCGATCGGCATCTATCGTTTCCGCCCATCGACCCTGACCAGCCTCGCGCTGAACTACACGCTGCCAACCGCCGCGGTGCTGCCACGTGGCACCAAGCTGAGCCTGCAGGTCCACAACCTGGCCGACAACAAGACGCTGGACGACCTGGGCGGTTACACCGGCAACGGCGTGCCGCTGTTCTTCACCCAGGCCGGCCGCAGCGTGATGTTCAACTTCGACATCCCGGTGCGCTGACGTCCTCGGGCCGGCGCCATGGCGCCGGCCCCCTTCCTTACGGACGCCCGCCGGCAGCCACGGCGGGCGTCTTCCCTGCGAGTCCGCTTCATGCTCCTAGCGAAAACGATCCGAACCGCCGTGGCCCTGCTCGGCCTGTGCGGCGGCGCTGCCCTTGCCGCGCCTGCCGCAGCCGCCCCCATCAAGCACGTGCTGCTGATCAGCGTCGATGGCCTGCATGCGCTGGACCTGCGCACCTACATCGAGATCCATCCCGACTCGCACTTGGCCGCACTGGCCGCGCGTGGCATCGAGTACACCCATGCCGACACGGTGGTGCCGGCCGACTCGTTCCCGGGTCTGCTCGCCCTGGTGACCGGCGGCACCCCGGCCGTGACGGGCGTCTACTACGACAGCAGCTGGGATCGTTCGCTGGCGCCGCCGACCGGCCCCTGCAACGCCATCGGCGCGCACGTGCTGTACAACGAGGCGGTGGATGCGCCCGGCGGCCAGCGCATCGATGCGGCCAAGCTGCCGCGCGACCCCGCGCACGGCTGCCGCCCGGTCTATCCCTGGCAGTACCTGCGCGTGAACACGGTGTTCAACGTGGTGCATGCCGCCGGCGGCTACACCGCGTGGGCGGACAAGCACCCTGCGTACGCGATCGTGCAAGGCCCGTCCGGCAACGGTGTCAGCGACCTCTACACACCGGAAATCGGCGTGGACGGCGAAGGCCACCTCGATACCGACGCGGTCACCGCCTCGATCGCCCGCACCGAGACCTACGACACCGGCAAGATGGAGGCGGTCATCCGCGAGGTGGACGGCTACCGCCACGACGGCCACGCCCGCGCGCCGGTGCCCACCCTGTTCGGGCTCAACCTGCAGAGCGTGAACGTGGCCGAGAAGCTCGCCGGCTACCAGAGCGCGGACGGCACGCCGACGCCGTCGCTGGATGCGGCGTTGACCCATGTCGACAACCTGATCGGCCAGCTGATGGACGCGCTGGCGAAGCGCCATCTCGACCGTGACACGCTGGTGATCGTCACCGCCAAGCACGGCAATGGACCGATCGACCCGGACCAGCTCCGCCACGTGCCGTCCGGCTGGCTGCGCGCGGTCATCGCGGCGGCGGCGGACGGCGAGCCGGCCCAGCTGACCACCGACCGCAGCGCGCTGATCTGGCTGCACGACCAGCGCACCACCGGCACGGTGGCGCGTACCCTGCTGGCCGACCGCAAGCGGCTGGGCATCGAGCGCGTGCTGTGGGGGCGCCGGCTGGCGCTGCTGTTCCCCTCGCCGGCGCACGACGCGCGCACGCCGGACCTGATCGTGATCCCCCGGCCGGGCGTGATCTATGCCAAGGCCGGCGCCACCAAGCGCGCCGAACACGGCGGCTTCGACACGGACGACACCCGCGTGGCCCTGCTGGTGTCCGGGCCCATGCTGCCCGACCCCGGCCGGCGCCTCGACATGCCGGTGTCGACCACCGAGGTGGCGCCGACCATGCTCTCGGCACTCGGCCTCGATCCGGACGCCCTGCAAGCGGTGCGCGAGCAGCAGACGCCGTCGCTGCCGGGCGTGGCGTGGAGCCGGCTGGCCGGCCGCCACGGCGGTCCGGTGCATTGAATGCCGGGTTTCATTGGAACGTCACAATCGACGCCTACCGTAACGGATTCTGATGTCGGCGCCGGGCATGATGCCAGCGCCGAGGGGTTCGACCCGGAGGCTACCTTGCGTGTTCTGATCGTCGAGGACGACCGCGAGACCCGCGACTGGATCGACGGCGGGCTGTCCGAGGAAGGCTATGCCACGCATGCGGTCGGCGACGGCCGCGAGGGCGTGGCGCTGGCCGTGCAGGGCGGCTTCGACGGCATCGTGGTGGACCGCAAGCTGCCGGGGCTGGACGGGGTCAGCTTCATCCGCGCCGTGCGCAGCGCCAACGTGCAGTCCAGCATCATCATGCTCACCGCGCTGTGCGAAACCCACCAGCGCATCGAGGGCCTGGATGCCGGCGCCGACGACTACCTCGGCAAACCGTTCGCGATGGCGGAACTGGTGGCGCGGCTGCGCGCGCTGTCGCGCCGGCCGGCGCTCAGCCGCGAATCGTCGTCGCTGGAGTGGGGCCCGCTGGCGCTTGACCTGACCCGGCATTCGGCGACCTGCATGGGCGAGCCGCTGGACCTCACGCCTACCGAGTTCCGCCTGTTCGAGATCCTGATGCGCCACGCCGGCAAGGTGGTGACGCGCTCGATGCTGCTGGAGCAGGTCTGGCGCTTCCACTTCAATCCGCGCACCGGCGTGGTGGAGACCCACATGTCGCGGCTGCGCGGCAAGGTGCGCGTGAATGGCGGCGAGAGCCTCATCGAGACGGTCCGTGGCTACGGCTATCGGCTCCAGGCCCGGCCGCGCCCGGCATAGGCAGACCAGCGCGTTCCGCCTTGCGCTGATCCTGGCCGGGCTGTTCGCGCTGTTCTCGGTGTTGACCGCGGCGGTGCTGTGGCTGGGCACCGAGCGCGAGGCGCGACTGGAGCAGCGCGAGGAACTGCGTGCCGACGCGCGCGACCTGGTGCTGTTGTCCTACCAGCAGGGCCTGGACGCGCTCAGCACCGAAATCGAGGAGCGCACCATCCTCGGTGCGGGCCTGCCGCGCTGGTACGCGCTGTACGCCGCCAATGGCATCAAGCTGGCCGGCAACCTGGACAACCGGCCGCTGCGCAAGGGCTGGTCGGTGGAACGCTTCACGCCCCGCGCCACCAGCCGCCTGCCGGCGCCACGCTCGCACCAGCTGATGCTCTACACCGTGCGCACCGCGCGGAACGGCTGGCTGGTGGTCGGCCGTGACAGCTACTACATCCGCCAGATGCAGGACGTGGCGGCGCGCATCTTCGCGCTGGCCCTGCTGCTGATCGTCGCCGGTTCGCTGGTGGTCGGCTGGCTGATTGGACGGCAGCTCCTGCGCCGTGTCGGCGCGATGTCGGACGCAGCCGGACGGATCAGCGAGGGCAACCTGGCCGAGCGCATGCCACTGCGCGGCAGCGGCGACGAGCTCGACATGATCGCGCTCACCGTGAACCAGATGCTGGACCGCATCGCCTCGCTGCTGGCCGACGTGCGCCGGCTGGGCGCCGACATCGCGCACGACCTGCGTACCCCGCTGACCCGGCTGCGCCAGCGGCTGGAGCGCATGCACCGCCATCCCGCCGCCGCGTCCGATCCCGGGCTGGCGGTCGCGGTGGACGGCGCGCTCGGCGAGATCGACGAATTGCTCAACATATTCCAGGCGCTGCTGCGCATCGCCCGGGTCGAATCCGGCGAGCCGCGCAGCGGCTTCGCACCGGTGCACCTCGCGCCGCTGCTGGAGGAACTGGTGGATGCGTACGCCCCGGTCGCCGAGGCCGAATCCCGGACCCTGCGCGCGGACATCCGTCCGTCGCCGCCGGTGCATGGCGACCGCGAGCTGCTGGTGCAGGTGTTCGTCAACCTGATCGAGAACGCGATTCGCCACACGCCGCCGGCGACGACCGTCACGGTCTGGCTGGCGGCCACCGGCGAGGTCGTGCGCGCGGGCGTCCGCGACGACGGCCCCGGCATCCCGGCGTCGGCACGCGGCGAGGTGCTGCAGCCCTTCATGCGCCTGGACCGCAGCCGTCATACCGAAGGCAACGGGCTCGGGCTTGCGCTGGTGCGCTCCGTCGCCGAGCTGCACGGCGCCACCCTGCAGTTGGAAGACGCCGCGCCGGGCCTGGCAGTGAGCCTGGCGTTCGCCGGCACGCAGGACGCCGCGCGCGCCCGGCCGGAAGCGCGGTCATCCCGCCGGGCGGGTCGCTCCCATCACGCGGCACGGCCGTGCCTGGATGCCCCCGGCGAGGCGCTCTGAGGCTGGCGCACAAGCTATCCAACAGCTCACGCACCAGCCCCCCATGCCGCCGCATCTGCGCCGGCGCGGCGGCACCCGGCTGCCGGCCGCGTCGCCCAGCGTGCCGACGATGGCCTCTTCGATCCCGGCGCCGTAGCGTCTGTGGGCTCTCCGGATCTGGCCGCGTCTGACGGCGCAAGGCCGCCCGCACTTCGCCAGCTCGATCCGTGCGGCGATATCGGCGCGATCATTTTTCAGTGAGCCGGGCGATTCGCACGGGCGCCATCCGCTGGACCCGGTGTGCGCTGTCGAGGAAACCATCCGCCAGCAGCATGGCGGCCGTCGCCCTTCGCGGCGAGAGACACGCTATCCGAAGCGGCCATTACGTCTTCCAACGCCAAATTCCATTTGGACGTATAGAAGTCTTTGACGCGTCGCAACAAGTGTGCTGTAGTCGAACCGTAATCCACGCAGCCCGCCACGACGCCAAGGCGTCGCCGGGCTTCCGTGCCCTGCCGTCCAGCGAGTGAGCAAGATGAAGCAGTCCGGTGGAACAACCCTGTACGACGCGGCGTTCGAACACGACAGCTGCGGTTTCGGCCTGGTGGCGCAGATCGACGGTCGCGCCAGCGCATGGGTGGTCGATACCGCGTTCGACGCCCTGGCGAAACTTTCGCACCGTGGTGCGGTGAATGCCGATGGCGTGAGCGGTGACGGCTGCGGCGTGCTGATTCGCCGGCCGCAGGCGTGGCTGCGCGCGTTGGCGAGCGGAGCGGGCCTGGTCCTCGGTGAGCGTTTCGCGGCAGGCTTGGTGTTCCTCGATTCTTCCGATGATTTCGCGGCGAAAGTGCTGGAGCGGCACCTCGTCGAGGAAGGCGTGCGCGTGGTGGGCTGGCGCGACGTGGCAGTGAACGAAGCGGCTTGCGGCCCGTTGGCCGCCGCCGCGCGTCCGCGCGTGCGGCAGCTGTTCGCCGAAGCCGGCGAAGGCATGGGCGACGAGGCGTTCGAACGCGCGCTGTTCCGCGCGCGTCGCCGCGCCGAGACCGCGCTGGCGGACGATCCGTCGTTCTACGTGGTGACGCTGTCGGCCGAGGTGGTCGGCTACAAGGCGATGGCCGCGCCGGGCCGCCTGCGCGAGGTGTTCGCCGATCTCACCCATCCCGCGCTGGTCGCCGACGCGGTGGTGTTCCACCAGCGCTTCTCCACCAACACCATGCCGCAGTGGCGGCTGGCGCAGCCGTTCCGCCTGCTGGCGCACAACGGCGAGATCAACACCATCCGCGCCAACCGCCGCTGGATGCAGGCGCGCGAGACGATCTGGCGCTCGCCGCGCGTCGAGCTGGGCGACCTCGGCCCGCTGGTGCGCCAGCAGGGCTCGGATTCGGAAAGCCTCGACAACGCGCTGGAGGTGCTGCTGGCCGGCGGCCTCGACCTGCTCGCCGCGATGCGCGTGCTGGTGCCGCCGGCGTTCGCCGCGCGCGAGAACATCGACGAGGACCTCGCGGCGTTCTACGAGTACTACGCGCTGCACAGCGAGCCGTGGGACGGTCCCGCCGGCCTGGTGATGTGCGACGGCCACTACGCCGCCTGCACGCTGGACCGCAATGGCCTGCGTCCCGCGCGCTGGGCGCTGTCCGACGACAACCATTTCATCATCGCCTCCGAGGCGGGCCTGTGGGACATGCCCTCGGCGCGCGTGGTCGCCAAGGGGCGGCTTGCGCCGGGCGAGATGATCGCGGTGGACTTCCGCGCGCACCGCCTGCTGCGCGACGCCGACATCGACGCCATCAACCGCCAGCGCGCGCCCTACCGCGACTGGCTGCGCGCCGGCGTCAGCTACCTGGAGTCCGACCTGATCGATCCCTCGCTGGCCGCCGAGCCGCTGCCGCCGGAACAGCTGCGCTGCTACCAGAAGCTGTACGGTCTCTCGCGCGAGGAACGCGAGACGGTGCTGAAGGTGATCGCCGAGCTTGAGGCCGAGGCCACCGGTTCGATGGGCGACGACACGCCGGTCGCCGCGTTGTCGCGCCAGGTGCGCCC
>JAJZET010000193.1 GCA_021805685.1 Pseudomonadota bacterium | reverse complement strand
CTGGACCCGACGGCTGCGGCGGCCGCGGCGCGACGGCGTGTACTGCATCGTGACTGGATCGCGCTGGGTGCTGTCGACACCTCGATGCAGCAACGCTGGCGCGATGCCGATCAGGAATGGCAGCGACGTGCGGAGTCCGCCTCCGTCACGGCACGCTGGGATGCCTGGGCGGCGCGCCTGGCCGCGATTCACGACGGCGCCACGGCGGAACAGGACGGGGACGCGCAACTGGTGCCGCTCGTGGTCGAGATTGAAGAGCTGGCCGGGTTGCCCGCCTCTGCGGACGATGGCGGGCATCGCGAAGCCCTGCGCCTGGAGCGCCTGCGCGCAGCCCTTCGCGAAGGCCGGCGCGAAAGCGACGACGATCGCCTGCGGCGGGTGCTCGATACCTGGAGCGAGCTGGGCAGGAACAGCGACACGATGCAGCGATCGCGCTTTTCCCGGGCGTTTTCCCTGTTGCGTGACCGCGCACGGCAAGCCTGAACGCGACGCCGGGCTGCACCTTCCGGAAACGACGTCGCGCTTCGCGCGTTCCGCGCCGGCGGATGCGGCCGCTGCCGATTCGAAGGCAACGGATCGATCGCGCAGTCGAATCCTTTGTTGGCTCGATGCCACGGGCGAGCCATCTTCGAGCAATTCGCCACCCTATTCGGATGCGAGCTTTTTCGATTGCTTTCGCGCACGGCCGGCACGCGCGCACAGCGGAGCAGCCCTGAGCACGGCATCGTCTCTCCATGCAGGACACGCGTGCGCGAATGAGCCGGACGCCGCGCCCGGTCGCGTGCGGATCTTCGGCTCTCGGCGGCACGGCCCTTCCGCCCTGCCGCGCTGAATCCCCTGCCCTGCACACCCGGGATCGCCGGCGAACAGGCGGCGACGGGAGCGATATCTTTCATGGATCGAGGACGGGTCGGCTCGTGGCCGGGCCTCCGGGTGCAATGCAGGCCAGCCCGCTGCCAGCCTGTGTGATGCCCGGACCTCGCTGCTTGGAAGATCGAAGGGCAATGGCGACTTTCCGACGAACGGCAAAAGGGTCGGCTTGACAGGGTCGAATATGGTGTTATAGTTGACTACAACACCACTCACCCAAAGCGCCTCAAGGAGGCTGCCATGAAAACGCAAAAACTGATGATGGTCATGGGCTCGGTACTGATCACTCTGACTTTGATGGCTGCCATCCGCGCCGGTTTCGCCGGCCCGCAGCCGGCAGCGGTCGGCATCGGCGCATCGTCGACGACGCCGGTTTCCGGTCTCGTTGCGGCGACTTCCGCCTGAACCCGGAGACACCGCCATGCAGATCACCAAGCCGGTTGCCTTCTTTGCCGCCGTGATGGTCACCGCCAGTCTGCTGGCCGGCGTGCGCATGGGATTCGAAGGCGCGACCGCGATGCCCGTGTCCAGCGCCAGCGCCCACGCGCCGACGGCCACGATCCGCACGATCAGGGCGGAGCGCGGCCGCGCTGCGGACCCTGCGAGCGCCGGCGGCGGTACCACCATGCCCTACTATTCCTACGGTGCTTCGCTGCCGACTTTTCTGAAGGACTGATCATGACCGTGACCTGGAGCGACAGCGTTCCGATCTACCGCCAACTGCGCGAACGCGTGGTGGCGATGATCCTGGACGGCGCCCTGCACGAAGGCGATCCGCTGCCCTCGGTGCGCCAGGTAGCGGCCGATTTCCAGATCAACCCGTTGACCGTTTCCAAGGCCTACCAGGAACTGGTGGACGAAAAACTCGTCGAAAAGCGCAGGGGGTTGGGCATGTACGTCGTCGAAGGCGCATGCGAGGCGCTGCTGAAATCCGAGCGCGAGCGTTTCCTGCGCGAGGAATGGCCGTTGCTGTTCGCGCGTCTCAAACGCATGGGGCTGGATCTGAAGACTCTGCTGCGCGAAGCCGAAAAACTCGAGGAGTCACCGCGATGAGTGCCTTGATCGAAGCGCGTGGCCTGCGCAAACGCTACCGCAACACCACCGCCCTGGACGGCATCTCGTTCAAGGTCGAGCCAGGCCGCATCGTTGGCCTGATCGGCCCCAACGGAGCCGGCAAGACCACTGCGCTCAAGGCCATTCTCGGCCTCACCGATTTCGAGGGCGATCTGAGCGTGCTCGGGCTCGATCCGCGCACGCAGCGCGATCGCCTGATGCAGCAGGTGAGTTTCATCGCCGATGTCGCCGTGCTGCCGCGCTGGCTGCGCGTCGGCGATGCCGTGGACTTCGTCGGCGGCGTGCACCCGCGCTTCAATCGCGCCCGCTGCGAGCAGTTCCTGGCGCGCACCAAGCTGCAATCGCGCATGAAGGTGCGCGAACTGTCCAAGGGCATGATCGTGCAGCTGCACCTGGCGCTGGTGATGGCAATCGACGCGCGCCTGCTGGTACTGGACGAGCCGACCCTGGGCCTCGACATCCTCTACCGCAAGCAGTTCTACCAGAGCCTGCTCGAAGACTACTTCGATGCCGAGAAGACCATTCTCGTCACCACCCACCAGGTCGAGGAAGTCGAGCACATCCTCACCGACCTGATGTTCATCCGCGACGGGCGCATCGTGCTCGACGCCAGCATGGATGCCGTCGGCGAACGCTATGCCGAGGTGCTGGTCAACGCCGATCGTGCCGAGGCGGCGCGCGCGCTCAAACCGCTCGACGAGCGCCAGGTCTTCGGCAAGAGCATCTTCCTGTTCGACGGCGCCGACCGCGCGCAGCTCGAGGTGCTGGGCGAGATCCGCCGGCCGGCGATCGTCGACCTGTTCGTCGCCACCATGAAGGGGACCTACGCATGAAAACGTTCGCCTGGCTGGTCAAG
>JAJZET010000264.1 GCA_021805685.1 Pseudomonadota bacterium | reverse complement strand
GTGGCCGTACAGCACCACGGTGTCGTCGCTGGTGCCACTGGCCGGCACCTCGATGTAGATCAGCGGCGTGCGCCCCTCCAGTTGCACCACTTCCAGCGTCGCGCCCGGCAACGCGGCGAGCTTGGCGTTCGCCCAATCGCTCATCAGCTTCACCGCCGCGTCCATGTAGCCGTGCGCCTTCCAGTCCTTGTCGAACATCGGCGACTTGTTGGGAATACGGATGTATTCCACCAGCTTCGGCACGATCTCGTCGTCCCATAGGCCGCTGACGAAACGGGAAAGACGGGCGGTATCCATGGGTGCTCCGAAACGTGGGGAAGACTGCCATTCTAGCAAGCCGCCACGCGCAGCCTGCCCTACACTGGCGCCCCCCTCCTCGCTGGCTACGCCATGATCCTGCCGCGCTACCGCATAGACGCATCCCGCATCCCCGGCGCCGGCAAGGGCCTGTTCCTGGACGAGGCGGTGCGTGCCGGCAGCATCCTCACCGCGCCCGACGCCATCGACCGCACCTTCCGCCACGCCGAGTTCGACGCGCCGGAGCTGGCCAGGCTGAAATACGCCAGCGCGCGCTGGTTCGAGGACCGCTACACCGTGTCGCCGGACTGGCCGGACGAGTGCTACATCAACCACAGCTTCCGGCCCAACGGCCTGTGGCATCTCGGCTTCGTGTTCGCGCTGGCCGACCTGCCCGCCGGCAGCGAGGTCACCGTGGACTACCGCCACCTGCTGCCGCCCGGCGAGGCCGAGGATTTTGCGGATGCGGCAACTGGTGAGAGAATAATCGGCTTGTCCTGGACGGAAAGCCTCGCTTCGAGCACCCGCGCACTGGCGGCCCTGCTTGAAGGCACGCAGCTTGCTTCAGATTTGGCATGATCGACATACCCACCCTCGAGACGGCGCGCCTGCGCCTGACCGCGCTCACCGAGCGCCACTTCGACGACTACGCCGCGATGCTGGCCGACCCGGCCAGCACCCGCTACATCGGCGACGGCCAGCCGTTGGACCGCACCAACGCCTGGCGCTCGCTGGCGATGCTGCTGGGCCACTGGCAGTTGCGCGGCTACGGCATGTGGGCGCTCGAGCTGAAGGCCACCGGCGAGTTCATAGGACGCGCCGGCCTGTTCCAGCCCGAAGGCTGGCCCGACCTGGAGCTGGGCTGGATGCTCAAGCCCGAACACCGCCACCACGGCTACGCCACCGAAGCCGGCATGGCCGTGCTGGACTTCGCCTGGAACCGCCTGCATGCGCCACGCGTGATCAGCCTGGTGCGCGTGGGCAACGAAGCTTCCGACCGCGTGGCCGAACGCCTGGGCGGCGAGCACATCGAGGACCGGAATTTCTACGGCTCCGATACGCACGTGTTCGCGTATTACCCGCCGCATCGCGAGATGCGACGCGTCGCCTGCGGTTGATCCCGTCGCCGTAAGGAAAAACCCGGCGACGGCGTCCCGCCCGCCGCTGCCGACTCACGGGCCGGCCGTGCATTCCATGACACCCTGAAACGTCGAAACGACCCCGGGCGCGCGGTGGCGCCCGGTCCGACGGACTCAGCGCGACGGCAGCAGCCGCGCCAGCGCGAACAGGCGCGCGACGCGCATCCATGCCAGCGCCAGCACCACCAACTGGCCCAGCAGCAGCGCCAGCCAGAAACCGCCACCCACCGCCGTGGTGTGGAGCCGGGCCAGGCCGAACGCTGCGGCGATCGCCAACCCGATCAAGCTCACCGCCAGGTAGAACGACAGGGTTTTCAGCGGCCGACGCAGCAACTGCCGAATGCCACGGCCGAAAGCGCGGGTGGCCGAGCGCAGGCCGCTATCGGCGATGAAGGCGGCGCGGGTGGACTCCACGATGGACTGCATCAGCACGAATGCCACCAGCAGCGCCCAGTGCGCGCCGTGCTGCCACGCATCCGCCTGCGCCTGCAGTACCGCGTGCTCGGCATGCTTGTCGGCCAGGTGCGAGCCGATGCCGGCCACCAGGACGACCAGCGCATACGGCAGCAGCGACCACAGCATGACGCGGAACATGCGCCCGTATTCGATCCATCCGCTGAGCAGCAGCGCACCGAAATCCAGCCTTCGACCGGCACGACCGCTGCCCACCGCCATGCCGTCGAGGAAGGGCGACAGCAGCAACGTCAGCACTGCACCGAGCAGCAAGGCGCCGCCCAACCAGGCCGTGTGCCCGACCAGCGCGAACATCGCATCGCCGAACATCAACGGATCGAAGTGCCGCGCCCATGCCTCGGCATGCACGGAGTGATCCAGCAGGCTCGCCAGCATGCGCCACAGCGGCAACGCCACCACCGCGGCGGGCAGCAGCATCAGCAGCAGCCACAGCAACAGCAGGCGCCATTGCAAGGCCGTGGCCATCGCGGTGAACAGGGCGCCGAAACCGGCGCGCGGGGCGGTAGTCCTGGCCATCATCACAGCGTCACCAGCATCGAGTAGAAGGTTTGCAGCAGCGCGGCTACGTCCGCCGTCCAGCGCCTGGAAGCAGCGCCGTCGGCCTTGGTCGCCAAGCTGTCGTTGAGCTTGTCGGCGTCGAGATACACCTGCTGCGCGGGATCGAGCTCGGCCGATACCACTTTGCTCGGCCTCTCGAAGTCGAAGCGCGCCCAGCGGCGATCGTCGTCCCAGCGCACGTCCTGGTGGCTGCCGTCGGCGAAAGTGACGCGCAGCGTCTCCGGCACGCGCGCGCCGTCACGCAGCACGGTCACCGTGCTGCGCCACGGGAATGGCCCGCCGCTGCCGGGCTTGGCGCCGGGATGGGCCTTCTTCCAGTCCGCGCGCTGCCTGGCG
>JAJZET010000038.1 GCA_021805685.1 Pseudomonadota bacterium | reverse complement strand
AGGCTCAGTGCTGCTCGACGGCCGCAACATCCTCGCGCCCGGGCAGGATCTCAACCTGCTGCGCGCACGGGTCGGCATGGTCTTCCAGAAGCCCACGCCGTTCCCGATGTCGATCTACGACAACATCGCGTTCGGCATCCGGCTGTACGAGAAGCTGGGCAAGTCCGACATGCAGGACCGCGTGGAGAGCGCGCTACGCCGCGCCGCGCTGTGGGACGAGGTCAAGGACAAGCTGCACCAGAGCGGCTCCAGCCTGTCCGGCGGCCAGCAGCAGCGCCTTTGCATCGCCCGCACCATCGCGCTGCGCCCGTCGGTGCTGCTGCTCGACGAGCCGGCCTCGGCGCTCGATCCGATCGCGACCGGCCGTATCGAGCAGCTGATCGAGGAACTGAAGCGCGACTACACCATCGTCATCGTCACCCACAACATGCAGCAGGCCGCGCGCGTCTCCGACTACACGGCCTTCATGTACATGGGCGAGCTGATCGAGTTTGCCCAGACCGAACTGATGTTCACCAAGCCGGGCAAGAAGCAGACCGAGGACTACATCACCGGCCGCTTCGGCTGAGTGATGCGCGTAATCCGGGGCAGGCAACGACGGAAGGCAGGTTCGAAGCAAGCGCCGCACTTCCGGTTTCCCGCTCCCTGACCCCACACTTTTCCCGCATCCAGCGCGAGGCCTCCCATGAGCGGCAGCAGCAAAGAGCACATCATCAAGAGCTACGACGACGAACTGGCGCGCCTCACCGGCGAACTGGTACGCATGGGCGAGCTGGCGGTGAGCCAGCTGGAAGCCGCCATCGACGTGGTGGAGCGCCGCGACGAACGCGCTGCGCAGCATGTGGTGGGCAACGATGACGCCATCGACCAGCTCGAGCAGGAAATCAGCCACGACGTGGTGCGCCTGCTGGCGCTGCGCGCGCCGATGGCCGGCGACCTGCGCAACGTGTTCGCCGCGCTGCGCATCGCCGCCGACATCGAACGCATCGGCGATTACGCCGCCAACGTGGCCAAGCGCTCCATCCCGCTGTCGATGGCCGCGCCGATCAACCCCACCAGCGGCCTCGCCCACCTCGCCGAACTCGCCGCCGCCGAAGTGCGCGAAGTGCTGCAGGCCTACCGCGATCGCGACACCGAGCGCGCCTACCAGGTATGGAAGGACGACGTGGAGCTGGATGACGCCTACACCGGCTACTTCCGCCAGTTGCTCACCTACATGATGGAAGACCCGCGCAACATCACGCCGTGCACGCACCTGCTGTTCATGGCCAAGAACATCGAGCGCATCGGCGACCACGCCACCAACATCGCCGAGAACGTGTGGTACCAGGTCAAGGGCGAGCCGCTCACCGCCCAGCGCAACAAGCGCGACCTCACCGCCGCCCCGGAGATGCCGAAGCTGGGCGAGCGCGACGACTGAGCACGGCGGCGCCGCGGGCCGGACGTACCGCCGTGCCGCCGGAGGGCGGCATGGCGGGTAGCGAGACCGCGCAGTCAGCGCCCTTCGCGCTTCAGCTGCACCCCGCGTGCGATGCCGTAGATGCCGATCGCGATCCACGCCACCTCGAGCAGGAACGCCGACCAGTTGAAGCTGCCGAACGTCAGCGACAGCAGCACACCGAACGCACCGAGGATGTTCATCAGCTGGTAGGCCAGCCTGTTGCCGTGCAGCTTGCGGGCCTGCAGCAGGAAGTACGCCAGCAGCACCAGCAGCACGCCGACGTAGCCGGCCCAGTCGTACCAGTGGAAGCTCATCGCGTCGCGCTCCTCTGCCGAAGGGCCTCGAACAGCACCACGCCGGTCGCCACGGAAACGTTGAGGCTTTCCATCGCACCCGGCATCGGGATCTTCGCCGTGAAATCACAGGTCTCGCGGGTGAGCCGGCGCATGCCCTCGCCCTCGCCGCCCATCACCAGCGCCACCGGCCCCTTCAGGTCGATGCCGTAGATCGACTGCTCGGTGTCGCCGGCCAGCCCGGTGATCCACACGCCGGCGTCCTTCAGCACCTTCAGCGTGCGCGCGAGGTTGGTGACCGCAATCAACGGCACACGGTCGGCACCGCCCGCCGAGGCGCGACGCACTACTGGCGTGAGGCCAACCGCGCGGTCCTTGGGCACGATCACCGCGGTGACGTTGGCCGCTGCGGCGCTGCGCAGGCAGGCGCCGAGGTTGTGCGGATCGGTGACGCCGTCCAGCACCAGCACCAGTGCCGCGGAGCCGGCCGTTTCGAGCAGCTCCGGCAGGTCGCCTTCGGTTGCCTGCGCCGGCGCCTCGTACAGCGCCGCCACGCCCTGGTGGCGCGCCTCGCCGGCAAGCTTGTCCAACTGCTCGCGCGGGCGATGGTGCACCGGGATCTTCAACGCCTTGGCGCGCTCGGCCAGCTCGTGCACACGCGGGTTGCGCTGGCCGTTCTCGACCAGCAGCTCGCATACCCGCGCCGCGTCGTTGTTCAGTGCGCCGTCGACCGGGTTGATGCCGACGATCCAGTGTTCGCTCATGCCTTGCCTTTCGGGTTCCCCGGCTTGCGGCCGGTACGTTTCTTCGCGGGCGACGCAGCGGCGGGTGCCGCGCCGCGTTTGGCGCTGCCTGCCTTGCGCGCGGAGTTCGCCGACCGGACGGGCTGGGCTG
Source organism: Pseudomonadota bacterium (assembly GCA_021805685.1). GTDB lineage: Bacteria > Pseudomonadota > Gammaproteobacteria > Xanthomonadales > Rhodanobacteraceae > Rhodanobacter_A. The sequence goes on along the minus strand of JAJZET010000038.1, from coordinate 182 downwards.
CCTTCGGCGCCCGGTCGGTCTGCGCGCTGGCGCCCGGTTTCCGGGGTGCGTGCGAAGCAGCCGGCGGATTATCGCCTAGCGCAGGCCGATGCAGGGGCTCCTCGACGGCGCCGACCGCGCCCTTGCGGCCGAACGCGCGCCCGATCGCCTTGGCCGCCTTGCCGAACATGCCTGGCTTCTTC
>JAJZET010000122.1 GCA_021805685.1 Pseudomonadota bacterium | reverse complement strand
CGGGCAGGCGGGCCTCGACGTGCGGTTGCAGGGCCGACAAGCCGGCCGATTTCCCGGTGGCCATGGCCTGTCGCGCGCTTTGGCCGTCGACCCATGCCGCCTTCAAGGCCAGCAGGGCGGCGACGCGCTGGCCGCTGGCGCAATGGATCAGCAGGGCGGCGTCCGCGTGCGCGTCCAGCGCGCTTGCGAGCGCCTTGGCGTTGGCCGGGGTGAGGTCCTGCGGGCCGGCCACCGGGATATGCACGTAGGCCAGGCCAAGCCGGCGGGCGACGGTGCCTTCGTCCCATCCGGCCGTTTCCGCTGCGGGGCGCAGGTTGACCACGCAGCCGTGCGGGTTGGCCGCGGCGAAATCCGCGAGTTGCGCTTCGCTGGGCTGGCCGCCGCAAAGCAGGCGTGCCTCCGGGCAGCACTGGTTCGGTAGATAGTTGCTCATTCGGGTTCCACGGTTTGCGTCGATGGATGTAAATTAGTATTGTCTAATGTATCAGTCAAGCCCGCGCAGGAGCTGCCCATGCATCCGAACGTCATTCCCTTCCGCCACGAGGACACGGCCACCTGGACGTACCTGGTGCACACGCCCGGCGACGATGCAGCCGTGCTGATCGATCCGGTGCTGGATTTCGACGTCGCCTCGGGCGAGGCGCGCACGCTGAGTGCGGCGAAGGTGCTGGCCGCCGCCGAAGCCTCGCAGCTGCGCATCGAGTGGATACTGGAAACCCACGCGCATGCCGACCACCTGTCGGCCGCGGCATGGCTGCGTGAGCGCACCGGTGCGCGGGTGGCGATCGGCGAAGGCATCGTCCGCGTGCAGCGGACCTTCAAGGAACGCCTGAACCTCGACGACGACGCCCTGGTCGCCGATGGGCGGCAGTTCGACCGGCTGCTGGCCGACGGCGACATCCTGCAGGTGGGCGCGCTGGCCGTGCAGGCGCTGGCCACGCCCGGCCACACCTCGGACAGCATGAGCTACCTGGTCGGTGACGCGGTGTTCGTCGGCGACACCTTGTTCTCGCCGACCAGCGGTTCGGCGCGCTGCGATTTTCCGGGCGGCGACGCCCATGCGCTGTATCGTTCGGTACAACGGCTTTACGGGCTGCCGGCGACGCGCATGTTCCTGTGCCATGACTATCCGCCGGCCGGCGCCGAGGCACGCGCGGAGGTCCCGGTGCAGGAGCAGCGGGCGGCGAACATCCATCTGCGCGAGGGCATCGACGAGGCGAACTTCGTGGCGATGCGCAACGCGCGCGACGCCACCCTGGCCGTGCCGCGACTGCTCTGGCCGGCGCTGCAGGTAAACATCCGCGGCGGCCGGCTGCCGCCGCCGGAAGGCAACGGCGCCAGCTACCTGCGGTTGCCGGTGCGCTTGCGCGACGAGGACGCGCACAGCGGCGCGTCCTCGGGGGCGCAGTAGATCCCGTAGAGCGTGGCGATGATCTGTTCGGTCGGTCCGTGCGCCAGTGTGTACCAGATCGTCTGCGATTCGCGCCGCGTGCGCACCAGGCCTTCGTCGCGCAGCTTGGCGAGGTGTTGCGAGAGCGCCGACTGGCTGAGGTCGGCCAGCTCCTCGTTGATCTGGCCCACCGACATTTCCTGACCGACGAGCAGGCACAGCACGCGCAGGCGTTGCGGGTTGCCCAGCGCCTTCAGCAGCCGCGAGGCTTCCTCGGCCCGCTCGCGCATGGCGGTCAAGTCGTGCTTGGCAGTGGTCGGCATGGCGCCTCCGAAGGAAAGGGTCCGGCAAATTCGGTGCTTGACTTTAGCACGATCCTCTAAATAAGATAAAGCTAATTTAGTTCTGTTGAATCGTCTCGCCGCTTGACATGCATCAAAGGGCCCGCAAGGGCGCGTACCCATCCTGATACCGGCTGCGGAGAAGGCTCCATGGCAAAGATCGTGATCCTAGGCGCGGGGCTGGGTGGTACGGCCGCCGCATACGAAATCAAGGCGGCGCTCGGCGCGGCGCACGAAGTGACGCTGGTCGGCGACAGCCCTTATTTCCAGTTCACCCCGTCGAACCCCTGGGTGGCGGTGGGCTGGCGCAAGCAGGAGGCGATCCGGGTCGCGGTGGCCGAGCCCATGCGCCGCCATGGCATCCGCTTCATCGACGTGCCGGCGCAAAACGTGCTTCCGGCCGAGAACCGCGTGCGCCTGGTCGACGGCCAGGACCTGTCTTACGACTACCTGGTGATCACCACCGGTCCGCGGCTCGCGTTCGACGAGGTGCCGGGCCTTGGGCCGGATGGCGGACACACGCACTCGATCTGCACCGGGCCACATGCCGACGAAACCTGGCGCGCCTACCAGGCGCTGCTGGCGAATCCGGGTCCGGTGGTGATCGGTGCCGCCCCGGGCGCCAGTTGTTTCGGGCCCGCCTACGAATTCGCCCTGATCGTCGACGCCGACCTGCGCCGTCGCCGGCTGCGTGACCGGGTGCCGATGACCTACGTCACGCCCGAACCCTATATCGGCCACATGGGCCTTGGCGGCGTCGGCGACTCCAAGGGCCTGCTGGAATCGATCCTGCGCGAGCGCGACATCCGCTGGGTCACCAATGCGCGCGTCACCTCGGTCGAGGCGGGCAACCTGAAGCTCGACGAGGTCGATGCCAGGGGCGCCGTGGCGCAGTCGCGCGAGCTGCCGTTCGCCTTCGCCATGCTGCTGCCGGCCTTCACCGGCATTCCCGCGCTGCGTGGCATCGAGGGGCTGACCAACCCACGCGGGTTCGTCCTCATCGACGAGCACCAGCGCAATCCCACCTATCGCAACATCTTCTCGGCCGGCGTGTGCGTGGCGATCCCGCCGGTCGAGGTCACGCCGGTACCGACCGGCGCGCCGAAGACCGGCTTCATGATCGAATCGATGGTCGGCGCCATCGCCGAGAACCTGCGCGACGAACTGGCCGGCCGGCCGGCCGAGGCGCGCGCCACCTGGAACGCCGTATGCCTGGCGGACATGGGCGACACCGGCGCGGCGTTCGTGGCGCTGCCGCAGATCCCGCCGCGCAACGTGACGTGGGCACGCGTCGGCAGATGGGTGCACTACGCCAAGGTGCTGTTCGAACGCTACCACCTGCGCAAGGTCCGCACCGGCAACACGCATCCGTTCTATGAGCGGCTGATGCTGAGGATGCTGCGGATCGAGTCGCTGAAACCCGACGCGCCCCGTCGTTGAGACGTTTCCCTTTCACGGAGTATGCCCATGAACATCGATCGCTTCGTACTCGCATTCGCAGGCAGCATGGTGCTGCTGAGCGTCGCGCTGGCCCATTTCGTGTCGCCGTGGTGGCTGCTGCTCACGCTGTTCGTGGGCGCCAACCTGCTGCAGTCCGCGTTCACCGGCTTTTGCCCGCTGGCCATGGTGCTGGCGCGCTTCGGTTTGCGTTCCGGCTGCGCTTTCCCTTCCCAGAAATAATGTCAGCCTGCACCGGAACCGTGCCGTGAATCGAGCTTCCCGAATCCTGTGGCCCGCCTTGCTGGCCATGGCCATCGCCGCCTGCAGCGGCGGCAAGCAGCCGCCTGCGCGGCATCAGGGCGCCGCGCCGCCGTTGGCCTCGCTGGTGGTACGCCCCGACGAAGCGCCGAACCGGCAGGTATGGGACGGCACCGTCGAGGCGGTCAACGCGGCCGTGCTCACGGCGCAGACCGACGCCCGCGTGATGGAGCTGCCGCACGACGTGAACGACGTGGTGCCGGAAGGCGCGGTGCTGGTGCGCTTCAGCAACGTCGAGCAGAAGTCCGCGGCGCGTGCGGCCCAGGCGCAGATCGCCTCGGCGCGGGCTAGCTACGTCAATGCCGAAGCCAACTTCAAGCGCCTCGCGGCGATCTATCCGCAAGGCTACGTGTCGAAGGCGGACTACGACCAGGCGCTGGCGCAGCGCAATGCCGCCAGGGGCGCGCTGGAGGCGGCCCAGGCGCAGTGGAGCCAGGCCGGCCAGGCGGAGAAGTACACGGTGGTGCGTGCGCCCTATGCCGGCGTGGTCACCAAGCGCTACGTGCAGGTGGGCGAGGCCGTGACCGGTCCGCCGTTCGCGCAGCAGCTGATCGGCATCGCTTCGCTCAAGGACCTGCGCGTTGAGGTGAAGGTGCCGCAGAGCGTGGCCGAGGCGATCCGTCGCTCGGGCACGGCGGAGGTGCAGTACGACGGCGGTCGCGAACGGCTGAAGGCGAGCAAGGTCACCGTGTTTCCGTACGCCGACCCGGCCACGCACACCTTCAGCGTGCGGCTGGATCTCTCCGGCGAACACGCCGGGCTTTATCCCGGCATGACGGTCAAGGTGGCGTTCGCTACCGGCGAGGCGAAGCAACTGCTGGTGCCGCTGTCCGCGCTGGTGGAGCGTGGCGAGCTGCAGGGCGTGTACGTGATCGACGGCGACCATGTCACGCTGCGCCAGTTGCGCACCGGCGACGTGTCCGGCGACCGCATCCAGGTGCTGGCCGGGCTGGACGGCGGCGAGCGCATCGCCACCGATCCCGGCGCCGCCGCGCGCTGGCTGATCGCCCAGCGCCACGAGGAGGCGCGATGAACGCGCCGCGGCTCGGCTTTGCCGGGCGCATCGCCCGGATCTTCCAGTCCTCGCCGCTCACGCCGATCCTGGCGGTGGCCGCGTTGCTGCTGGGCCTCACCGCGATGGCGATCACGCCGCGCGAGGAGGAGCCGCAGATCGACGTCACCATGGCGAATGTCACCGTGCCGTTCCCGGGCGCCGGCGTGCACGACGTGGAAAACCTGGTGACATTCCCGCTGGAGCAGAAGCTTTCCGAGCTGCAGGGCGTCAAGCACGTCTACTCGGTCAGCCGGCCGGGCGTGTCGATGATCACGGTGGAGTTCCAGGTCGGCGTGCCGCGCCAGACCGCCATCGTGCGGCTGTACAACCAGATCTACCAGAACCAGGACTTCGTGCCGCGCGGACTCGGCGTGGGCCAGCCGCTGATCCGGCCGATGGGCATCGACGACGTGCCGGTGATGGCGTTGACGCTGTGGAGCGACCGCCCGGGCGAGAGCCCAACCCAGCTGGCCGAAGTGGCCCACACGCTGGAGACGGTGCTGAAGCGGGTGCCGGGTACGCGCGACGTCTACACCATCGGCGCGCCCGACCGCGCGGTGGTGGTGCAGCTCGACCCGGCGAAGCTGGCCTCGTACGGTATGTCGCTCACCGACCTGTCGAATGCGCTGAAGGCCGCCAACGTGGTGGCCCAGGCGGGTGACCAGGTGGCCGGCAACCGCGACATCCCGGTCACCGCGGGGACCTTCCTCGCCAGCGCGGCGGACGTGGCGCACCTGGTGATCGGGCTCAAGGACGGCCAGCCGGTCTACCTGTCCGACGTGGCGAACGTGCAGCAGGGGGCCGACCTGCCTTCTCGCTACGTCTGGTTCGGCTCGCCGGCCGGCCGGCCGGGTCCGGCCACCGGCAACGCGCCGGCGGTGACCATTGCGATCGCCAAGAAGGCCGGCACCAATGCTGCCGACATCACCACGGCGATCCGCGCCCGGCTCAAGGCGATGCAGGACGTCGACATTCCCGCCGGCGTGCACGTGGCGGTGACCCGCGACTACGGCCAGACTGCCACCGCCAAGGCCGACAGCCTGCTGCTGCACCTGCTGCTCGCTGCGATGTCGGTGGTGCTGCTGGTGGTGTTCGCGCTGGGCTGGCGCGAGGGCGTGGTGGTGGGCAGCGCGGTCGTGATCACGCTGGCGCTCACCCTGTTCGCCTCCTGGGCGATGGGCTTCACCATCAACCGGGTCTCGCTGTTCGCCTTGATCTTCTCGATCGGCATCCTGGTCGACGACGCCATCGTGGTGGTGGAGAACATCCACCGGCACATGGCGCTGGGCGGGCGCAGCTTGCGCGAGGCGATTCCGGAGGCGGTCAGCGAGGTCGGCGGGCCGACCATCCTGGCCACCTTCACGGTCATCGCCGCGCTGCTGCCGATGGCGTTCGTGTCCGGCCTGATGGGGCCGTACATGCGGCCGATCCCGATCAACGCCTCGGCGGGCATGCTGCTGTCGCTGGCGGTGGCGCTGATCGTCACGCCATGGCTGGCGCTGCGGTTGCTGCGGCATGTGCATCACCACGAAGAGGCTGCCGGAGAAGCCGGTGGCGGTGCGCGCCACGAGGCTGCCGGCGGCCGCCTGCTGCGGCTATTCCAGCGCGTGATGCGGCCCTTCATCGACGGCGACCGCGCGCGTCGCCGCCGTCGCCTGCTGTTCGCCGCCATGGGTTTGCTGGTGCTCGGGTCGGTGGGTCTGGTGATGGTGAAGGCAGTGGTGCTCAAGATGCTGCCGTTCGACAACAAATCGGAATTCCAGCTGGTGGTGGACATGCCCGAGGGCAGCACACTGCAGCGCACCAACCAGTTGCTGCACGAGCTCGCCGCGCAAGTGGCGACAATTCCGGAGGTGAAGGACTGGCAGGGCTACGCCGGCACCGCCTCGCCGATCACCTTCAACGGCCTGGTGCGCCAGTACTACCTGCGCCAGGGGCCGCTGGTCGGCGACCTGCAGGTGAACCTGGTGGACAAGTCCGAGCGCCACCGGCAGAGCCACCAGATCGCACTCGCCGCCCGTCCCGCACTGGCGAAGATCGCCGCGCGCTACGGCGCCTCGCTGAAGGTGGTCGAGGTGCCGCCCGGCCCGCCGGTGATGGCGCCGATCGTGGCCGAGGTCTACGGACCCGATTACCGCAGCATCCGCAAGGCGGCGCTGGACATCGAGCACGTATTCCGTGCCGAGCCCGGCATCGTCGACGTGGACACCAGCGTGGAAGCCGATTCGCCGCGCGAGGTGGTGGTAGTCGACCGGGCCCGCGCGGCGCGCCTCGGGCTGTCCCAAGCCGGCATCGCACAGGCGCTGCGGACCGCCCTGTCCGGTGACGACGCCACCTACCTGATGGACGGCCACGCCAAGTACGCGGTACCCGTCCGGCTGCGCCTGCCCGCGGGCGACCAGGCCTCGATGGACCAGTTGCTGGCGCTGCGCGTGCGTGCGCAGGGCGGGGCGCTGGTGCCGCTGTCGGAAGTGGTGCGGGTGGAACCGGCCAACTGGGAGAAGGCGATCTACCACAAGGACCTGCTGCCCTACGCCACTGTCACCGGTGACGATGCCGGCGCCGTCGACAGCCCGCTGTACGGGATGTTCGACCTGGTCGGCAAGCTCGACCACCAGAAGATCGCCGGGCAGACCGTGGCGCAGCACTTCATCGCGCAACCGCAAAGCACCACCGGGCTATCGGTGAAATGGGACGGCGAGTGGCAGATCACCTACGAGACCTTCCGTGACATGGGCCTGGCCTACATCGGCGGCCTGGTCATGATCTACCTGCTGGTGGTCGGCCAGTTCAGGAGCTACGTGGTGCCGCTGATCATCATGGCGCCGATCCCGCTCACCGTGATCGGCGTGATGCCCGGCCACGCGCTGGTCGGCGCGCAGTTCACCGCCACCTCGATGATCGGCATGATCGCGCTTGCAGGCATCATCGTGCGCAACTCCATCCTGCTGATCGACTTCATCAACCACGCGGTGGCGGCGGGTCGGCCGCTGGGCGAGGCGGTGATCGACGCAGCGGCGGTACGCGCCAAGCCGATCGTGCTCACCGCGCTGGCGGCGATGCTGGGTGGCTTCTTCATCATCGACGACCCGATCTTCCAGGGCCTGGCGGTGTCGCTGATCTTCGGCATCCTGGTGTCGACGGTGCTGACCCTGCTGGTGATTCCACTGCTCTACTATGCGTGGCTATCGCGGGGCAGGCGCCAACCCCAAGGAGCAAGCACATGAGCGACGAACAGACGGTCGAGCTGAGCCTGGAGCAGGTGGCCGACTACGAGTTCCGGGTCCGCTTCGACGGCACCGCGGTACCCGACCTGGCCACCGACGAATCCGCCCCGCTGGGCCGCGGTGCCGGCCCCAATCCGTCGCGGTTGCTGGCCGCCGCCGTGGCCAACTGCCTGTGTGCGAGCCTGCTGTTCTCGCTGCGCAAGTTCAAGAACGAGCCGCACGCGCTTTCGGCCAAGGCGCGCGCCACCCTGCAGCGCAACGAGCACGGTCGCTGGCGCGTCGCGCGCATCGCGGTGGACTTGAAGCTGGGCGACGCGGCCGCCGCGCTGGAGCACGTGGATCGTGCCATGGCGCAGTTCGAGGACTTCTGCATCGTCACCGAAAGCGTGCGGCAGGGCATCAAGGTGGCGGTCAACGTGCACGATGCCGAAGGCGTGCTGGTGCACGCGGGCGAGGCCTGACCGAACTCCCGGCGCCGCGCTGGACGTCATGAATGCTGTGGCAAGATGCCCCCTGATTTTTTTGCAGAGGGGCTTCCACATGCCATCCATTCGCAAGGCCGGGACCGTCCTGCTTGCCTTGATGCTGACCACGTCCGCAGCGCAGGCCTGGGGGCCGCTGGGCCACAGCATCGTCGCCGCACTGGCGCAGAAGCAGCTCAGTCTGGCCGCTGAGGCCGAGGTGGAACACCTGCTCGCTGCCGACCACACCACCCGGCTCGCGGACATCGCCAGTTGGCCGGACCAAATCCAGGACAACCCGTCACTGGATGCGCTGTGGAAACGCACGCGCAGGCTGCACTACATCAACTTCCGCGGCGGCCCTGCCTGCGACTACGTACCGCCACGCGATTGCCGCGACGGCGAATGCGTGGTGGACGGGCTGGCGTACTACGTGAAGATCCTGGGCGACAAGACGCAGCCGGACGCGGCGCGACTCGAGGCACTGAAATTCGTTGTGCACTTCGTCGGTGACGAACACCAGCCGCTGCACGCCGGCTATCGCGACGACCTTGGCGGCAACCGGTACCAGGTGCAGTTCGAGGGCAAGGGCAGCAACCTGCACCGCGTATGGGATTCCGGCATGCTGGAGACCCGCGGGCTGGACTGGCAGGCCTATGCGCGGAAGCTGGAAGCGGAAGGCCCGGTGGCGCTGCCTCCGCCCATCGCGCCACTGGACAACCCTTACGCGCAATGGGCAGAGGAGTCGTGCCGCATCACCGCCGAACCGGGCTTTTATCCGAGCGGCCACACGATCGGCCGGGCCTATGTCGACGCCGAGCTGCCGGTGGCCGAGAAGCAGCTGCGCATCGCCGGTCGCCGGTTGGCCGAGGTGCTCAACCTCGCACTGGGGTCGTGACGCGTTACATCGGGTGTTTACATACGAATGCAGGCCCGCACGAAGTCGGGGATCTGCTAGCCTCCACGGCTTGACCCAGTTTGGACGTCCATAGCTACCAGGCCCACGCATGACCAATACGCCGCTCCGCCGCACCAAGATCGTCGCCACCCTCGGCCCCGCCACCGACGCACCGGGCATGCTCGAAAGCATCATCGCCAACGGCGTCGATGTGGTTCGGCTCAACCTCTCGCATGGCCAGCCGGACGACCACCGCGCGCGCGCCGCCGCGGTGAAGGCTGCTGCCGCGGCGGCGGGGCGCGAAGTGGGCGTGCTGGCCGACCTGCAGGGTCCGAAGATCCGCGTGGAGAAATTCGCGAACGGCCCGATCCAGCTCGAAGTCGGCCAACCCTTCGTGCTGGATTGCCGTGCCGATGCGCCGCCCGGCGACATCAGCCGAGTGGGCGTGAGCTACCTCGGCCTGCCGCAGGACGTGCGCGCCGGCGACGTGCTGCTGCTGGACGACGGCTTGGTGGCGCTCACCGTCAACCAGGTCGCCGGTACCGAGATCCACTGCACCGTGCTGGTGGGCGGCAAGCTGTCCGACCGCAAGGGCCTCAACCGGCAGGGCGGCGGCCTGTCCGTCTCCGCGCTGTCCGACAAGGACAAGGCCGACATCAAGCTGGCCGCCGAGATCGGTGCTGACTTCCTCGCCGTCTCCTTCGTGCGTTCGGCCGACGACATGCACCTGGCGCGACGGCTGCTGGAAGAGGCCGGCGGCAGCGCCGCGCTGGTTTCCAAGATCGAGCGCGCCGACGCCATCCCGGTGCTGGGCGAGATCATCGACGCCTCCGACGTGGTGATGGTGGCGCGCGGCGACCTCGGCGTGGAGATCGGTGACGCCGAACTGCCTGGCCTGCAGAAGAAGATCATCCGCGAGACGGTGCAGCGCAACCGCGCGGTGATCACCGCCACCCAGATGCTGCAGTCGATGGTGCGCTCGCCGATTCCCACCCGTGCCGAAGTGCTGGACGTGGCCAACGCGGTGATCGACGGCACCGACGCGGTGATGCTGTCGGAGGAGACCGCTGCCGGCGCCCATCCCGACAAGGCGGTGGCGGCGATGGCGCGCATCTGCCTCGGCGCCGAACGCCAGTTCGAGCCCAAGGAGGACCTGGCCAGCGCTGGCCATCATCTCAGCCGCACCGACCAGGCGATCGCGTTGGCCGCGATGGTGCTGGCGGCCCAGCTTGGCGTGCGCGCCATCGTGGCGCTCACCGAATCCGGCGCCACCGCGCAGTGGCTGTCGCGCTACCGCAGCGCGGTGCCGATCTACGGCCTGTCGCCGTTCGCCGCCGCGCGCCGCCGCATGCAGGTGCTGCGCGACGTGCGCGCGGTGGAATTCAGCCATGGCGAGAACCAGAGCATGGCCGCCTCCACGCGCGCCGCGGTGCGCCTGTTGTTCGGACAGGGCAAGCTGGTCGAGGGCGACAGCGTGGTGATCACCTACGGGGACCGTGTCGGCCACGTTGGCGGCACCAACACGCTCAAGCTGCTGGCGGTGGGTGCAGGCGGCACTGTGGACAGCATCCGCGACCTCTGACAGTTGTCCGCGTGACGGCGCAGGGAGGGAATGGCCGCCACGCTCGCCGCGGCGGTGTGCGTCGCGCCATTCAACCGGGTGCGGTTCTGCTGGCCGCAGGCTTGTTCGAGCGCGCGCGGCTATCCGACGGAGCACATGGAGATGGTGACGACGGAATCGCGCCGCGCGACTAGACTGTCGCCGTCCCCAACCCCACCGGAGCATCCGCCATGAATTCGCGCGCACGCCACCTTATCCGTTCGCTGCTGCTGGTGCCGGCGCTGGTTTGCGCCGCGTCCGCCTGGGCGCAGTCGGCCCACCGGATCGATCCGCAGGACCAATACCACTACTGGATCCGCCTCAACACCAAGGTCAGCACGAACCTGCCCAATTCGGGCCTCAACCTCAGCAAGCCCGGTTGTGCGGCGGTGACCTACACCATCGGTTCCGACGGCGTGCCGATGAACGTGCGGCTGGCCAAGCTGGTGCCCAGGAGCGACCTGGGCGATGCCGCGGTGACCGCGGTGAAGAACTTCCGTTACGGCCCTTCGCTGACCAATCGCATCGGCCAACCCATTGATACCTATTACATCGTGCCGTTCAACGCGCCGGATGGCCCGGATGGCATGCAGAAGGTGATGGAGCCCTGCAAGCTGCCCGGCTACGGGCAGTAACCGGCGCCTCCGGGGCGGTTTCGCTATAATCCGCGGCCTTCATCCCGCCGCCCGCCCGGGCGGCACCCACCCTGGGCGGGCGGATCACGCCTCGTCGTACGGAGCCGTCATGAGTATCGAAGATCTCGAAAGCGTCGCCCTGGCCATGGTTGCCCCCGGCAAGGGCATCATCGCCATCGACGAGTCGACCAACACCATCAAGAAGCGTTTCGAGGCCGTCGGCATCGAGAACACCGAGGAAAATCGTCGCGCCTACCGCGAGCTGCTGCTGACCACGCCCGGCCTCAACGAGCACATCTCCGGTGCGATCCTGTACGACGAGACGATCCGCCAGTCCACCAAGGACGGCGTGCCGTTCACCCAGCTGATGAAGAAGAACGGCATCATCCCGGGCATCAAGGTCGACAAGGGCCCGGTGCCGCTGGCCGGGTTCCCCGGCGACGTGGTCACCGAAGGCCTCGATGGCCTGCGCGAGCGCCTTGCCGAATACGTGAAGCTGGGCGCGCAGTTCGCCAAGTGGCGCGCGGTGATCAACATCACCGAGGAAAACCCCAGCTCCACCGCGATCGAGGCCAACTGCCACGCGCTGGCCCGCTATGCCGCGCTGTGCCAGGAGGCCGGCCTGGTGCCGATGGTGGAGCCGGAGGTGATCATGGACGGCGACCACAGCATCGAAGTGAGCTACGAGGTGCACGAGGCCGTGCTGCGCAGCCTGTTCAATGCGCTGTACGAACAGAACGTGATGCTGGAAGGCGCCATCCTCAAGGTCAGCATGGTGAT
>JAJZET010000098.1 GCA_021805685.1 Pseudomonadota bacterium | reverse complement strand
AGCTGGAAGTAGCGCCCGATGATGCCCTGCTGCTGGTAGGTCGGGTTGTAGTTCAGACCGGCATAGTCGATCGGATCGAAGCCGGGGCCGCGGTCGAACAGGTTCTCGATACCGCCGAAGATGTCGACGTTGTGCGTCAGGTGGTAGCTGCCGTTGAGATCGACGTAGGTGAACGAGGGCATCGTGCAACTGGCCGGGAAATTGACGCTATTCGCGCCGACGACGGAGTAGCACGAGTTGTTGCCGGTCGCGTCCGGCGCGCTCATGTACAGGTGGCTGACGTAATAGATCGACGCCGTCGCCGACCACTTGCCGTTGGTCAGCGTGTTGGACCAGGATGCGCGCCACTTCGGCGTGCCGGCGCCCGAGGACAGGATGTACGGCCCTTGGGTGCCGGCGAACTGCAGGTAGCCCTGGCCGAAGTTCTTCTTCCAGGTCAGGATGTCGGTGGCGGTGAACTCGCTGATCCAGTGCAAACCGTACATGACGTGGAAATTACCGCGCACGTCTAGATCGACACCCTTGGTCAGTAGCGAATTGGCGTTGTTGTAGGGCCCACCCACCAGGATCGGACGCAAGGGTGCATTCGGATAAAGCGGATCGGGGTTGTCGAACTGCGCCGTGTAGCCGGGCGGAATCGGCTGGCCGGCGAAGTAGGCGTTCAGGGGCACGGCCGTGTTGAAACTGCTGATGAGGTTGTTGACCTTGATGTGGTAGTAGTCGATGGCGGCGCTGAGGTTGGGCAGCGGCTGCACGACCGCGCCCAGGGTGTAGCTGGTCGAGGTCTCCGGGCGGATATTCGGGTTGGCCGTGCTCTGTACCGCCAGGAAATAGGGATTCGTGTAGGCGTCACCGTTATGCGCCGTGATGAAGCTCTGCGGCAACGTCTCGACGATGAAGCCGGTGGTCTGGCTGGAGCCGTTCTCGGCGAAGCTGGGCGCGCGGAAGCCCTTGGAGAAGGTGCCGCGGAAGGCAATGTACTTGAACGGCTGCCACTTGAAGCCGGCCGCCGGCGAGAAGTTGCTGCCGAAGTCCGAGTAGTCGCTGAAGCGGCCGGAGATGTCGGCCTCCAGCGTCTTCAGCAGCGGCGCCTGGAACTCGCCGTACAGCGAAGCCACTTTGTGCGAGCCGATGATCTGGGTATTGCCCAGGCCCAGCGCCTGATTGCCGGGGTTCAGCGCCGGCTCGTACTGCGACTCGTGGCGCACGCTGGCGCCCAGGGCCAGCGCGCTGCGCCCGCCGTCCATCCGCCACAGATGATGGGACACGGTCAGCGAGGCTTCCTGCAGATCCGTGGTGGCGGTATTGCTGATCGTCGGCGCCAGCGCGGCCAGCACCGCCGGGCTGTTGGAGGCCGGGTTGACGAAGTTGTAGGCGCCGGTCTGGATGTCGCTGAGCAGCGTCGGGTAATTGAGGTAACCGTAGCTGTTCTCGGTCAGGTAGGTGTGGTTGATCACCGCCGCCGCGTTGTAACGCCAACTATCGAAGTAGCCGTGCAGATCGGCCACCAGGCGCATGTTGTGGTTGGTGTAGTTGAAGCTGCCGAAGTTTGGCAGGCCACCGAAGGCGTAGTTGATCAGCGCGTACTGACCCTGCGCCGCGTACGGATCGTTGGGGTTGAGCTGGCCGGTGGGCTGGCCGCTGGCATTGACCAGTGTCGGCGGCAGCGCGATCGCGTTGGTATTGATCGGGGTTGCGTTCTGAATCTGTGGTGGCCCCGAGGTCCCCGCCGAGAGGGTCTGCACCTGCACGTAGCTGGCGTTGATATAGCCGGTGGTGTCGCTGTTGAGCTTGAAGGTCACCCGGCCGTCGATGGCGTAGCGCTGCTGCTGCGGCGCGATCTCGCCGTACTGGCCCTGGAAGTTCTGCGTGCAATAGGTGCCCACACCGGCGGTCGTGGTCGAGGTGCTGCCGGGGCCGCAGGGCTGCAGCGGCTGCACCAGGCTGCCCGGAACCTGCTGACCGCTCAGCAGATTGCCCGCCGTGCCCAGCGTGGCCGGCGCTACCGAGCCGTAGATCGAACCCGAGTTCAGGAACGGCTGGCCGCCGATATTGTTGTTGCCGCCGATCGAGGACAGGTTCGCGGTGTTGAACGGGAAGCCGCGCTGGCTGTTGTAGATCGGATCCGTCTTCGAGTACTCGACATCGATGTACTCGTTGTGGCCGTCGCGCTCCAGGCTGCCGGTGCCGGCCATGAAGTTGGCCGTGGTCATGGTGCCGCCGCCGTGCTGCGAGGTGCCCATCTCGCCGCTGGCCTCCACGCCGTGGAAGGTGCGACGCATGATGACGTTGACCACGCCGCCGATGGCCGCGGAGCCGTAGATCGACGAGGCGCTGGCCTTCAGCACCTCGATGCGCGCCACCGCGTTCAGCGGAATCGTGTTGAGGTCGACGAACGAGCGCTGGCCGTCGTCGTCCAGCGCGTAGGGCGCGGCGCGCTGGCCGTCGATCAGCACCAGGGTGGAGCCCACGTTGAGACCACGCAGGGCGACGCCCGAGGCGCCCGCCGCGAAGCCTAGCGAGAACGCGTTGGGGATGGTGCCGCTATTGTTGGCGCTGATGGCGCGGATCACCTGCGAGACCGAGGTGAAGCCGCTGCGCTTGATCTGCTCGGCGCTGATCACCTGCACCGGCGCCGGCGTCTCCATATCGATCTGCGGAATCAGCGAGCCGGTGACCATGATGGTCTTCAGGCGCTGGACCTTCTTGGGCGCCTGCGCGCCGTTGTCGGCGGCGTTGCCCGTGGTGTTCTGCGCGTAAGCCGCGCCGGCGGAAACCGCCAGCGCCATGCCGATGAACAACGAAAGGCGATTGCGTGTGAGCAAGGATT
>JAJZET010000200.1 GCA_021805685.1 Pseudomonadota bacterium | reverse complement strand
TGTTCGACGTGGCCGAAGGCCGCCTCGGCGTGGTGGTGACCTTCCTGGCCATGCTGGAACTGGCCAAGGAAATGCTCATCGAAATCGTGCAGGAAGCTCCGCTGGCGCCGATCTACCTGAAGGCGCGCGCGGGGGTCGAGGGCGTCCTCGCCGACGCCATGGAGCTGGACGACGCCAACGACCAGGAAGCCGGGGAATCGGCTTTCGAGACGCCGGACACCGCCGGCAACGGCATGCACTGAATCGGCACCGGGAACCATGCAGATCGAGCAACTCAAACCCATTGTCGAAGCGGCCCTGCTCGCCGCCAGCCAGCCGATGACCGTCGCCCAGCTCGGCGACCTGTTCGGCGAAGCCGACGAGGTCGGCCACGAGCAGATCGCCCGCGCGCTGGAATCGCTGGCCGCCGACTGCGAAGGCCGCGGTGTGGAGCTGAAGGAGATCGCCTCCGGCTTCCGCTACCAGGTTCGCCAGGAAGTGCACCCGTGGATCTCGCGGATGTGGACGGAAAAGCCCAGCCGCTACTCGCGCGCCCTGCTGGAGACGCTGGCGTTGATCGCCTACCGCCAGCCGATCACCCGCCCGGAGATCGAGCAGATCCGCGGCGTGGTGGTGTCAAGCAACATCATCAAGACGCTGGAAGAGCGCGAATGGATCCGCGTGGTGGGCCACCGTGACGTGCCCGGCCGGCCGGCGCTGTTCGGCACCACCCGCGCCTTCCTCGACTACTTCAACCTGAAATCGCTGGATCAGCTGCCGCCGCTGTCCGAGATCCGCGACATGGAAGACCCGCAAATGGGCTTCGAGCAGACCCCGCTGCCGGCCCGCGTCATCAAGGATCTGCCGATCGACCCGGACGAGGCGGAAGACGCACAAGCGGTCGAACACGAACACACCGAAGCGAACGAGGCAGCCGCCGGATCCGCCGCGGAAGCAAGCCAAGACAGCGCCGAACCCGGCGAAACCGAATCCGCCACTGCCGAAGAGGCAGCGGCCCCCGCGGACGTCGAAGACGACGAAACCGCACAGAACTCCTGAGGAGCAACGCGCATGACTGCGCCGAAAAAATCCACCCTTTCCCTCAAGCGCGCGCCCGTAAGCGAGGCCGCGCCGCTGGAAGAACGCCTGCACAAGGTGCTCGCCAACGCCGGCCTCGGCTCGCGCCGCATGCTGGAACAGCGCATCCAGGCCGGCGAGATCGAACTCAACGGCAGCCCCGCCACCATCGGCACCAGCGTGCACGCGGGCGACCGCGTGGTGGTCGACGGCAAGCAGTTCGTGGTCGCCACCGACAACCGCGGCGACACCGAGGTGCTGATCTACCACAAGCCCGAAGGCGTGCTCACCACGCGTGACGATCCCGAGGGCCGCCCCACCGTGTTCGAACAACTGCCGCGCCTGAAGGGCGCGCGCTGGGTAGCCGTGGGCCGCCTCGACATCAACACCACCGGCCTGCTGCTGCTCACCACCGATGGCGAGCTGGCCAACGCG
This sequence comes from Pseudomonadota bacterium, assembly GCA_021805685.1. GTDB lineage: Bacteria > Pseudomonadota > Gammaproteobacteria > Xanthomonadales > Rhodanobacteraceae > Rhodanobacter_A. The sequence goes on along the minus strand of JAJZET010000200.1, from coordinate 1,343 downwards.
CTGATGCATCCCAAGAGCGGCATCGAGCGCGAATACCTCTGCCGCGTGCACGGCGAAGTGCCCGACGAGGTGATCGAGAAACTCAAGGCCGGCGTGGAACTGGAAGACGGCCCCGCCCGCTTCGACGAGATCGCGGTGATCAGCCGCGGCGGCAGCCACAGCTGGTTCCGCGTGGTGATCCGCGAGGGTCGCAACCGCGAGGTGCGCCGGCTGTGGGACTCGCAGGGCTTCCTGGTCAGCCGCCTCAAGCGCATCCGCTACGGCAACGTCGAGCTCCCTCGCACCCTGCGCCGCGACGACAGCGCGACGCTGGACGATGAGGCCGTGCAACAGCTGCGCCAGGCTGCCGGCCTCGGCGCGCCGCAGCCCGTGCTCACCCTGAGCCCGGTGCTGCACCAGCGCCGCGCCAACCGCAACGTCACCGAGTACCGCCCCGAGGGCGGCTCCGCCGGCGGCTGGAGCAGCGCCCATCAGGACGAGGCCCGTGAACTGCGCGCCTACGACCGCATCCGCGAAGAGCCCGCACGCGGCAAGCAGCAGCGCCGTCGTCCGGGCAAGGAAGTGAACGGCAACGTGGCCCGTCCGGACCGCCCCGGCGGCGGCGGCTTCCCGCGCAAGAGCAAGCGCGGCGTCGCCCCAGGCCAGGAGCTGCCCTCGGTGCGCACCTGGTTTGCCGGCGACAGCCGCGATGGTGGTGGCGCACGTCCGGCCGGCGGCCAGGGCAACAAGCGTCGCGGCGGCAAGCCCGGCGCCAATGCAGCCGGCGCGCGCGGCGGCAGCGGCCATGCCGGCTTCGCCAATGCCAATCCGTATGCCGGATTCGGCGGCGGCCAGGGTGGTCATGGCGGCAGCCACGGCAGTGAAGGCCGCCCCGGCGGCAACCGCCAGGGTGGTCGTGGTCGTCCGCAGGGCCAGGGCGGCAATCGACCGGCGCACGGTGGCCGTCCCGGCGGCAGCCGTCCGCATGGTCGCGGCGGCAGTGGCGGTGGCCGTTCCGGCAACCGCTGACGAGGGCCGATGATCCGCATCTACCACAACAGCCGCTGCAGCAAATCGCGCGGTACGCTGGCGCTGCTGGAGGGTCGCGATGTCGAGGTGGTGCACTACCTCGACACGCCGCCCGACGCCGCCCAACTGAAGCGGCTGCTCAAACTGCTCGGCATCCCTGCGCGCCAGCTGCTGCGCAGCGGTGAAGCTGCCTACAAGGAACTCGGCCTCGCCGACCCCGCGCTGGACGACGAGGCCCTGGTCGCCGCGATGGTTGCCCATCCGATCCTGATCGAGCGTCCCATCGTGGTCGCCAACGGCAAGGCCGTGATCGGCCGGCCGCCGGAAGCGGTGCT
>JAJZET010000272.1:6070-12237 GCA_021805685.1 Pseudomonadota bacterium | reverse complement strand
TTCACCGAAGTGAAGGACGACAAGAAGTAAGGCTGTCTTGACCCGGAACGGGCGTCGCGCGAGCGGCGCTCGTTTCACTGTTCATGGGGGAAGCGATGGGCAAGGGGCGGTTGGAAGCCTTCAGCGATGGCGTGCTGGCCATCATCATCACCATCATGGTGCTGGAACTGAAGGTGCCACACGGGGCCGGCTGGGACGTGCTGGCCGCGCAATGGCCGGTGTTCCTCAGCTACGTCCTTAGCTTCGTCTACGTGGGCATCTACTGGAATAATCACCATCACTTCCTGCATGCGGCGAAGACGGTGGATGGCAGCGTGCTCTGGGCCAACCTGCACCTGCTGTTCTGGCTTTCGCTGATGCCGGTGGCCACGGGCTGGATGGGCGAGAACGCGTTCGCCGGGTTGCCGGTGGCGGTGTACGGCTTCGTGCTGCTGATGTGCGCCATCGCCTGGCTACCGTTGCAGTACAGCCTGATCTGCGCGAACGGCGGCAAGACCTCGCTGCTGGCGCAGGCGGTTGGCGGCGACTGGAAAGGCAAGGTCGCCGTCGTCATGTATCTGGGTGGCATCCTGCTGGCGTTCGTGGCGCCGTGGGTGTCGTGTCTGTTCTATGCCACGGTGGCAGCGATCTGGTTCGTTCCTGATCGGCGCATCGAATCGCGGATCAAGCAATGAGCAAGCGTGATTACTACGAAGTCCTGGGTGTCGAACGCACGGTCACCGAGGTCGAGCTGAAGAAAGCCTTCCGTCGCCTGGCGATGAAATACCACCCGGATCGCAACCCGGACGACCCGGCGGCGCAGGACAAGTTCAAGGAGGCCAAGGAGGCCTACGAAGTGCTCTGCGACGAGCAGAAGCGCGCCATGTACGACCAGTACGGCCATGCGGCCTTCGAGGGCGGCATGGGCGGGCGCGGCGGCGGCGCCGGTTTCGGCGACATGGGCGATATTTTCGGCGATATTTTCGGCGACATCTTCGGCGGTGGCCGCGGCCGCCAGCCGCGCCGCGGCGCCGACCTGCGCTACATCATGGAACTCGACCTCGAAGATGCCGTGTTCGGCGTCGAGCGCAAGATCGAGATTCCCACCCAGGTCAATTGCCACCACTGCAACGGCAGCGGTTCGGCCGACGGCAAGACCGTGCAGTGCAAGACCTGTCATGGCCATGGCCGCGTACGCATGCAGAACGGCATCTTCTCGATCCAGCAGGCCTGTCCGCATTGCGGTGGCAGCGGCCAGACCATCGAGAAGCCGTGCAAGCAGTGCCATGGCGAGGGACGGCTGGAGGAGACCCGCACGCTGTCGGTGAAGATCCCCGCCGGCGTCGACAATGGCGACCGCATCCGCCTCACCGGCCAGGGCGAGGCCGGCCCGGCCGGCGCGCCAGCCGGCGATCTTTACGTAGAAGTCCGCGTGCGCGAGCACAGGATCTTCCAGCGCGACGGCAACGACCTCTACTGCGAGGTGCCGATCCGCTTTTCGCAGGCGGCGCTGGGTGCCGAACTGCCGGTGCCCACGCTGGAGGGCGAGGTGCCGATCACCATTCCACCGGAGACCCAGACCGGCCAGACCTTCCGCCTGCGCGGTCGCGGCGTGAAGTCGGTGCGCAGCGGCCGCGCAGGCGACCTGATCTGCCGCGTGGTGGTCGAAACCCCGGTGCGCCTCACCAAGGAACAGCGCGAGCTGCTGGAGCAACTGGAAGCCAGCTTCAACGAGGGCAAGGCCGAAGAGCACATGCCGCGCGCCCACAACTGGTTCGACGGCGTAAAGCAGTTCTGGTCGAAGGTGACCTCGTAAGCTAACTTGGACGTCCGTTTGCCGCGCATGCCAGGACGTCCGTCATGACCAGTTCGCCGATCCGCCTCGCCATCAATGGCGCCTCCGGCCGCATGGGCCAGGCCTTGCTGTCGCTGCTGCGTGACGAGCGGCGTTTCGAGCTGGCGCATGCGGTGGTGTCGCCCGGCTCGGCGCACGACGGCGAGCCGGTCTGGCTGGGGCAGGCCTTGCGCCATGCACGCGACTGGTCGCGTGCGCCCGCGCTCGACGTGGTCATCGATTTCAGCGGCCCGGCCGGCCTTGCCGCGACGCTGGACCATTGCCTGGCGCACGGAATCCCGCTGGTCACCGGTACCACCGGGCTCGATGCGCAGCTGCAGGCTCGGCTGGATGCTGCCGGCTCGCGCGTCGCGCTGCTGCGTGCGGCCAATTTCAGTCTCGGCGTGGCACTGCTCACGCGGCTGTTGCGCGAGGCCGCCGCCGCCCTGCCGGACTGGGACCTGGAGATCGTCGAGGCCCACCACGGCCGCAAGCAGGATGCACCTTCGGGCACCGCGCTGGCGCTGGGGCAGGCCGCCGCCGCCGCGCGCGACTCCACGCTCGAGGACGCCGCGGTGTACAGCCGTGAAGGGCACACGGGAGCGCGCGTTCCCGGCAGCATCGGATTCGCGGTGATCCGGGGCGGCGACATCGTGGGCGAGCACCAGGCGCTGCTGATCGGGTCGGGAGAGCGCCTGGAACTGGGGCACCGCGCCACTGACCGCGCGATCTTCGCGCGCGGCGCGCTGCAGGCGGCGCAGTGGCTGGTCGGCCGGGCCGCCGGACACTGGCGGCTGGAGGACGTCCTCGCATCGCCGCGCTGAGCCCGCGCGGCGGGCATTGTCATCGCGCAGGGTGGCCGCTAGCATCGTCGGCCTGTCATTGGGGAGTAGCCAGCCTCGTCCCCAGAGGCGTCCGCATCAACAGACTTGGTAGCCGTCGCACGGCGCCATGGTGCGGACAGCAGGCGTCGCCCGGCGATGCCTGCCCGGCGAGACCTTTGGCCAGCGACACCTCGTCCGGCCGGGCGAACGGTGCCGCTGCGCCATTGGTTGCCATGTTCGCCCGGCCCCGTGCATATCCAATGCTATTGACCCTGTGCCTGTTCCTCGTCTCGGCCGGCGCGATCTATCTCGCCTGCGAATACTTCGTCAACGGCATCGAATGGCTGGGTCGCAAGCTCGGCCTGGGCGCGACCGCCACCGGCACCGTGCTGGCCGCGTTCGGTACCGCCCTGCCGGAGAGCGCGGTGACCTTCGTGGCGGTGATCCTCGGCAAGGGGCCGGCGGCACGCGACATCGGCGTGGGTGCCGCGATGGGCGGGCCGCTGGTGCTGGCCACCATCGCCTATGCGGTGGTCGGCGCGGCGCTGTGGCGCAACCGGCGCCGGTTGCATCGCGCCGACCCGTTGGTGCGGGTCGACCATCGGCGGCTGGCGCGCGACCAGTCGTGGTTCCTGGCGATCTTCGCGGTCAAGGTGGGCCTGGGCCTGGTGGCGTTCGCGTTCAAGCCGCTGCTGGGCGTACTTTTCCTGCTGGCCTATGCACTGTACGTGTGGCGCGAGGTGCACAGCGACGATACCGCCCCGGAAGAAGACGCGCTGGAACCACTCAAGCTGCGCCCGCGGCAAGCGGAGCCTGCGATGCGCTGGGTGCTGGCGCAGACGGCGGCTGCACTGGCGGTGATCGCCATCGCCTCGCGGGTGTTCGTGGGGCAGCTGGAGGCGATCGGCGAAGCCCTGGCAATGCCGCCGCATCTGGTGGCGCTGCTGCTGAGCCCGGTGGCGACCGAGCTGCCCGAGACGCTCAACGCATTGATCTGGGTGCGCCAGGGCAAGGAGCGGCTGGCGCTGGCCAACATCTCCGGCGCGATGATGATCCAGGCGACCGTCCCGAGCGCGCTGGCGATCTTCGCCACGCCCTGGCGGTTCGATGCACCGCTGATCGTGTCCGGCGTGCTCACCGCCGCCGCCATCGTCTACCTGTGGCGGCTGTTCCGGCGCGGCGGTGTGGATGCGCGCCGGCTGTTGCCGGTGGGCCTGCTGTACGGCGTGTTCGCTGCCTTCGTGGCCTGGCACTTCGCCGCCCGCTGACGGGCGGGTTCAGTCGCGGTGCGAGGCGTTGCGGTCGCGGCCGGCGCCGTACTGCGTGTCCAGCCTGCCGAACAGCCTCTTGAACAGGCGGGAGAACTTGCCGCGCCTGGTCTTGCGCAGCTTCTCCTCCTCGCTGGTGAGCCAGGCCACCTGGATCACCCGGCGTTCGCCCTCGTAGGGCAGGTGGCCATGGAAGGAGTTGTCGCAGCGCTTGAATACCGCGAATTCGCCGTAGAGCGGCGGCAATTCCGGAGCCACCATGGCGTCGATGTCATCGACCCTGCCGAGGAAACGTAGGCAGCCGTCACTGGTATCGGGCCACTGCGGGTTGAGGTAGAGCAGCGCGGTGGCCACCTTGGACTTGCTGTCGGTATGGATGGTGCCGTGGCGTTTGTTGAGCAGGCGGCACAGCGTCACCAGGGTGGGGTACTGGCCGAGCTGGTCGATGCCCAGCTTGCGGCCGATCAAGCTGGCGAATTCGGGTGCGGTGAGCTGCCCGATCAGGGTGTTGACGGACGGGCCGCAGTCGGCCGGGTCCCAGGGAAAAAAGCCAGCACTGGAATAGCGCGGAAAGTCACGGTCGAGGTCGCCACGGGCCTCGTCGGGCAATTGGCCGTGAGCCACCATGAAGGGGAAGGGCTCATGTTGCACCAGCGTATCCGGGCGTTCGAAACGGATCGGGTCGAGCAGGGCGTCCGGACTCATGGTCGTGCTTCGTTAACCACCTCGGTGGCGTTGCGCGAGTGTAGCGTCGCACAACGGTACGCGGGCTGACGAGAGCCGCGAGTCATTCCGGATCCGAAGTGGACAGAAAGCGCCTCGACGCCTATCATTGCCACCCGCCCGAACGTCCTCCCTTCCAAGGTTCACAAGCCTGCTTCCCGCGGCTTGCGGACTTTGCTGCACCCGAAAGGCGGTTCCCATGCCCATCCCCGCTCTGCTTGCCCTCGAAGACGGCAGCGTGTTCCACGGCCATGCCGTGGGCGCCTCCGGCGAAACCGTCGGCGAGGTGGTTTTCAACACCGCCATGACCGGTTACCAGGAGATCCTCACCGATCCCTCGTACTCGCGTCAGATCGTCACGCTCACGTATCCGCACATCGGCAACACCGGCATCAACGCCGAGGATGCCGAGTCCACCGCGGTGCATGCCGCCGGCCTGATCGTGCGTGACGTGCCGCGCCGCGCGAGCAACTGGCGCAGCAGCGAAAGCCTGCCGGATTACCTGAAGCGCCACGGCATCGTCGCCATCGCCGGCATCGACACGCGCCGGCTTACCCGCATCCTGCGCGACAAGGGCGCGCTGAACGGCTGCATCGCGGCCGGCGAGGCGATCGACGCCGAAGCCGCGCTGGCGAAGGCGCGCGCCTTCCCCGGCCTCAACGGCATGGATCTGGCGAAGGTGGTCAGCGTCGACAAGCCATACGCGTGGAGCGAGGGCATCTACGACCTCGACCGGACGGCTTTCAATCAGCCGTCCAAACGTTTCAAGGTCGTGGCCTACGACTTCGGCGTGAAACTGAATATCCTGCGCCTGCTGGCCGAGCAGGGTTGCGATATCACCGTGGTGCCCGCGCAGACGCCGGCCGCCGAGGTGCTGGCGATGAAGCCGCATGGGGTGTTCCTCTCCAACGGCCCGGGCGATCCGGCGGCCTGCGACTACGCCATCGAGGCCGCCAGGACCCTCCTCGATGCGAAGATCCCGCTGTTCGGCATCTGCCTCGGCCACCAGATCATGGGCCTGGCGCTGGGCGCGAAGACGCTGAAGATGAAGTTCGGCCACCACGGCGCCAACCATCCGGTGAAGGACCACGACGATGGCCGCGTGCTGATCACTTCGCAGAACCATGGTTTCGCGGTCGACCCGGCCACGTTGCCGGCGAACGTGCGCGTCACCCATACCTCGTTGTTCGACGGTTCGCTGCAGGGCTTCGCGTTGACCGACCGGCCGGCGTTCTGCTTCCAGGGCCACCCGGAGGCCAGCCCCGGTCCGCACGACATCGGTTACCTGTTCGATCGTTTCGCCGCCCTGATGGAGGCCCGCAAGAATGGCTAAGCGCACCGACATCAAGAGCATCCTCATCATCGGCGCCGGTCCGATCGTGATCGGCCAGGCCTGCGAGTTCGACTACTCCGGTGCGCAGGCCTGCAAGGCGCTGAAGGAAGAGGGCTACCGGGTGATCCTGGTGAACTCCAATCCCGCCACCATCATGACCGACCCGGAGACGGCCGACGCCGTCTACATCGAGCCGATCAACTGGC
>JAJZET010000272.1:0-5348 GCA_021805685.1 Pseudomonadota bacterium | reverse complement strand
AAGGCCACCGGCTTCCCGATCGCGAAGATCGCCGCGAAGCTCGCCGTGGGCTACACGCTGGACGAACTGAAGAACGACATCACCGGCGGCCTGACCCCGGCTTCGTTCGAGCCGACCATCGACTATGTGGTCACCAAGATTCCGCGCTTCGCCTTCGAGAAGTTCCCCTCGGCAGACGCCCGCCTGACCACGCAGATGAAGTCGGTGGGCGAGGTGATGGCGATCGGCCGCAGCTTCCACGAGTCGCTGCAGAAGGCGCTGCGCGGGCTGGAGATCGGCAAGACCGGCCTCAACCCGACCGGCGTGGACTTCACCACCGACGAAGGCCTGGCCGCGCTGAAGCGCGAGCTGCGCGAGCCGCGTCCCGACCGCGTGTTCCACCTTGCCGACGCGTTCCGCGCCGGCCTGTCGCTGGAGGAGGTGTACGGCCTCAGCCGCGTCGACCCCTGGTTCCTCGCCGCGTTCGAGGACATCGTGCTGACCGAGAAGGACGTGCAGGCACAGGGAATCGCCGCGCTGGATGCGGCACGCATGCGCGAACTCAAGCGCCAGGGCTTCTCCGACGCGCGCCTCGCCGAGCTGCTGGAGACCAACGAGGCAGCCATGCGCCACCTGCGCCGCACGCTGGGCGTGCGCCCGGTCTACAAGCGCGTGGACTCCTGCGCTGCGGAGTTCGCCACCACGACGGCTTACATGTACTCGACCTACGAGGAAGAGTGCGAAGCCAACCCGACCGGCCGCGACAAGATCGTGGTGCTGGGCGGTGGTCCGAACCGCATCGGCCAGGGCATCGAATTCGACTACTGCTGCGTGCATGCGGCGCTGGCGCTGCGCGAGGACGGGTTCGAGACCATCATGGTCAACTGCAACCCGGAGACCGTCTCGACCGACTACGACACTTCCGACCGCCTGTACTTCGAGCCGCTGACGCTGGAAGACGTGCTGGAGATCGTGGACCTGGAGAAGCCCAAGGGCGTGATCGTGCAGTACGGCGGCCAGACCCCGCTGAAGCTGGCGCGGGCGCTGGAAGCGGCCGGTGCGCCGGTCATCGGCACTTCGCCGGACTCCATCGACCTGGCCGAGGACCGCGAACGCTTCCAGAAGATGATCGAGAAGATCGGCCTGAAGCAGCCGCCGAACCGCACCGCGCGCAATGCCGACGAGGCATTGGCGCTCGCACGCGAGATCGGCTACCCGCTGGTGGTGCGGCCGAGCTACGTGCTGGGCGGTCGTGCCATGGAGATCGTCTACGGCGACGCGGACCTCTCGCGCTACATCCGCGAGGCGGTGCAGGTATCCAACGATTCGCCGGTGTTGCTGGACCGCTTCCTCGACCATGCCGTCGAGGTGGACGTGGACATCATCGCCGACGCCGAAGGCAACGTGCTGGTGGGCGGCATCATGGAGCATATCGAGGAAGCCGGCGTGCATTCCGGCGATTCGTCCTGCTCGCTGCCGCCGTATTCGCTCACCGCCGAAGTGCAGGACGAGCTGCGGCGCCAGGTGACGGCGATGGCGAAGGAGCTGAAGGTCATCGGACTGATGAACACCCAGTTCGCCATCCAGGGCGATACCGTGTTCATCCTCGAGGTGAACCCGCGCGCCTCGCGTACCGTGCCGTTCGTGTCCAAGGCCACCGGCGTGCCGCTGGCCAAGATCGCCGCGCGTGCCATGGCGGGCCGTACGCTGCCGGCGCAGGGCGCCATCCACGAGGTGATCCCGTCGTACTACTCGGTGAAGGAAGCGATCTTCCCGTTCCTGAAGTTCCAGAACGTGGACCCGATCCTCGGCCCCGAGATGCGCTCCACCGGCGAGGTGATGGGCGTGGGTCGCAGCTTCGGCGCCGCCTTCGCGCGTGGCCACGATGCGGCCGGCATCAAGACGCCGCCGATGGGCAAGGTGTTCGTGTCGGTGCGCGATGCCGACAAGGACCGCCTGTTGCCGGTGGCGCGCGAGGCGCTGGCCAAGGGTTACAGCCTGGTCGCCACCGACGGCACCGCAAAATACCTGGCCGAGCACGGCGTGGCCTGCGAGCGCATCAACAAGGTGGCCGAAGGCCGGCCGCACATCGTCGACCTGATCAAGAACGGCGAGATCGTCTATATCGTCAACACCACCGAGGGCAAGCAGGCGATCGCCGACTCGTTCTCGATACGGCGCGAAGCGCTGCAGCAGCGCGTCACGTACTCCACCACCGTCGCTGGCGCGCGCGCGCTGATCCACTCGCTGGATTTCCACAACGCCGCGGACGTGCACAGCCTGCAGGAATTGCACAAGGAACTGAGCGCATGAGCCATCGCGCACCCATCACCAAGGCAGGTTCGGAGCGCCTGCGTGCCGAACTGGAAAAGCTGAAGTCGGAGGATCGTCCGCGCATCATCGCGGCCATCGCCGAGGCTCGTGCACACGGCGATCTCAAGGAGAATGCCGAGTACCACGCGGCGCGCGAGCTGCAGAGCTTCATCGAAGGCCGCATCGGCCAGTTGGAGGCGCTGCTTTCCACCGCCGAGGTGATCGACGTGTCGCGCCTCAATGCCGGCAGCAAGGTCGTGTTCGGCGCGATCGTGGACCTGGCGGACGAGGACAGCGGCGCCGAGGTGACCTACCAGATCGTGGGAGACCTCGAGGCCGACATCAAGCAGGGCTTGATCGCCGTATCCTCGCCGATCGCGCGCGCATTGATCGGCAAGAGCGAGGGCGACAGCTTCGAGTTCACCGCGCCGAACGGCGTCAAGCACTACGAAATCATCGGCGTGCGTTATTCCTGAGTGCGCGCCTGCAGGTTGAGTGCGGAACGGCCGGCCACCGACGTGGCCGGTCCGGCAAGCCAACTGGGGACACGGCCGCTCCTGCCGACGGCCACCTGACAACGGTCCGCCCTATGCCGCAGCAGAAAATCCTCTTTCTCAGCGTCTCGGCCGGCGCCGGCCACCTGCGTGCCGCCGAGGCGTTGCGCCTGGCCGCAGAAGCAGGCCTGCCGCATGTCGAGACCAGGCACCTGGATGCGATGGAGTTCGTGCCATCCGCTTTCCGCAAGCTGTACACCGATTTCTACATCACGCTGATCAGCAGCTACCCGACGTTGTGGGGAATGCTTTACCAGCGCAGTTCGGAGGCGGACCCGAACGGCCCGATGCAGAAGTTGCGGCGCGCGATCGAACGACTGGGCACGGGCGACCTGCGCAAGGCCATCCATGCGTTCGCGCCCGACGCCATCGTCTGCACCCACTTCCTGCCGGCCGAGATGTTGATGCACGAGATCCGGCGCGAGCGCTTCACGGTGCCGGTCTGGGTGCAGGTGACCGATTTCGACTTGCATGGCATGTGGGTGATCCCGCACATGACGGGCTTTTTCGCCGCGAGCGAGGAGATCGCCTTCCGCATGCAGGCCAATCGCATCGAGGCGGAGCGCATCCACACCACCGGGATTCCGGTGATGCCGGCTTTCAGCCACCCCCTGGATCGCCGGGACTGCGCCGTGCGCTTCGGCCTGGATCCGGCGCGGCAGACCATCATGCTGATGGGCGGCGGCGCCGGCGTCGGCAGGCTCGACGAGGTGGCCGCCGCGCTGCTGCGGCTCGAGCATGACTTCCAGCTCGTCGTGCTGGCCGGACGCAACGAAGCCGTGCTGGCCACGTTGAAGCTTCGCGCGGCGGAACATCCAGGGCGGTTGTTCCCGTTCGGCTTCACCAACGAAGTGGCGCAGCTGATGGCCTGCGCCGACCTGGTGATCACCAAGCCCGGCGGTTTGACCACGTCCGAATGCCTCGCAATGGGCGTGCCGATGGTGGTGTACGCACCCGTTCCCGGCCAGGAAGAGCGCAACGCGGACTATGTGCTGGAGCAGGGCGCCGCATTGAAGGCGATAGACCTGGTCTCGCTCGAATACCGGGTGCGTGAATTGCTGGGCGAGCCGCAACGACTGGCGCGCATGCGCGAACAGGCGCGCCGCCTGGGCCGGCCGCAGGCCGCGCAGCGCGTGCTCGGTATCGTGCAGGCCGAGCTTGAGGGCACGTCGCCGGCAGTTGCGGGAACAGACCGTTGAAGGTGCGCCGGCATGACCGCCGACCAGCGCCCGCTGGGGACCACCCCGTCGCCATGCGTCCACTGGTGCTGGCGCTTACCCTCGGCTGGACCGTCCTGCTGGCCTTCTTCTTCGCGAACGTGGAGATCCAGATCGAAGGCGCTGCCGGCTGGGCAGCGAACCTGCCGACCTGGCGCATCGAGCACGGCTGGGCGCTGGACGTCTTCTGGGGCGGGCGGCCGATGACCGGCTATCACGCGTGGCTGTTCCCGTGCATGGGCCTGTTTTTCCACTTCCCGATGATCTTCACCGGCCGCTGGAGCTGGCGCGCCGAGGCACGCGTGCTGGCCTGCATCATGCTGTTCTGGATCAGCGAGGACTTCCTATGGTTCGTGCTGAACCCCGCCTACGGCATTGCGCGCTTCGCACCGCGCTACATTCCCTGGCACATCCACTGGTGGGGGCCGGCACCCAGCGACTACTGGGTTTTCCTGTCCGCGTCCGTGGTGCTGTTCTGGCTGTCGTGCCGCCGCCCGCGTGCCGCAACTTCATCGAACGCCTGATGCGCTTCACCTTGGCCCCGAGGTACGCACTGAAAACAAAAAAGGCCGCATCGATGCGGCCTTTCTTATCGACACGTCGCGCCGGATTCAGCGCTGGCGAGCCTTGAAACGCGGGTTGCTCTTGCAGATCACGAACACCTTGCCGCGACGACGCACGATCTTGCAGTCGCGGTGCCGCGCCTTGGCGGACTTCAACGAGTTAAGCACCTTCACGGCGAGCTCCTGATACCAAACGGACTAAAGACAGCGAGCGAGTATAACCTGCTGAATCGCCAGTCACAAGTTGCCGGCGTCGCGCGCGAACTCGTCCACCGTCGCCAGGAACTGCGCCAGTACCGGCTCCACCGTCGCCAGGAACTGCGCCAGTACCGGCGAGGCGTCATCGATGCGGCTGGCCACGGCCAGCAGCATTTGCGCGGCGGGGTCGGCGAGCGGCACATAGCTGACGCCGGCCAGGTGCACCGCACGCATCGTCGCCGGCACCAGCGCCACACCCAGTCCGGCGGCCACCAACGCCAGCATGCCGCTGATCTGTCGCGCCTGCTGCACGGTGCGTGGCTGGAAGCCGGCGGCATGGGCCAGGGTGGCGAGCCGGTCGTTCAGGGTGGCCGCAACGTCGCGCGACTGCGTGACGAAGTCCTCGTCGGCCACTTCGCCCATGTGCAGCTCGGTGCGCGCGGCCAGCCGATGGCTGGACGGCAGGGCGAGCATCAGGGGTTCGCGATCCAGCAAGCGCAGCCGCAATTTGCGGGCGTCCTGCA
>JAJZET010000075.1 GCA_021805685.1 Pseudomonadota bacterium | reverse complement strand
GACATTCGCGCCCCCGAATTGTCACTCTCCAGCTGGCACAGCGAGGCCTACTACACCCGCAGCGGCGCCAGCAGCGCACTGAACACCTTCACCGACCTCGGCGGCGCGCTGGGGCCGGGCTTCTGGCGCCTGCGCTACTACACCAATCCCGGCGGCCAGAACCGCCTGACCAACTACGGCTGGATCCTCGACCAGGGCAACAGCCGCTGGCTGCTCGGCCACGATCAGCTGGCGCTGGATCCGCTGCTGCCCTACGCCGAGCTGACCGGCGTGCAGTACGCATGGACCAACCGTCCCGGCCTGGTTTATGGCGATTCGCTGGCCGCCAACCAGTTCGTCGCCAGCCAGCTGCAGGGCGGGCGCGCGATCAGCGGCAGCGATGGGCCGCCGGGCGGCATCGCGGAGCTGCGCATCAACGGCCAGGTGGTCGCGCGCACCGCCATCCGCCTCGACGGCAGCTGGCAGTTCCGCGACGTGCTGCTGCGCGGCGACGAGCGCGTCGAGGTCGCGCTGTACCGGCGCTTCGGCGATGGCACCCCGGTCAGGATCGAATCCGTCAGCGTCGCCAACAGCGCGCAGGCGCTGCCCGCGGGCACGGTGATCTCCTACGGCGGCGTCGGCGTGGATGGCAACCCGCTCGATCCGACCGTCGGCACCCACGGCGCCGGGGGCTTCTACCAGTGGCGCTACGGCGTCAGCCAGCGGCTGACCGTCGGCGCGACCGCGCAGCGCGCCAATGGCGGCGACTACGGCATGGTCAATGCAGTCAGCGGGCTGGGCGCGCTGGGTACCTGGGGCGTGTCGCTGGGCCGCAACGGCGGCGCCGGCGCCTGGAGCCTGAGCGGCAACGGCCAGACCGCGCATTACTATTGGAACGCCTTCGCCGTGCATCGCGACGCCAACTATTTTCAAGGGATCGGGGCACCTTCCGACGACCGTTATGCGGTGGTCGGATGGCATGCGACGCAGAACCTCGACCTGACCCTGACCGGCCGTGACGTCAACGATCCGGTGCTCGGCAATCACTACCGCTTCGTGAAACCGGGCTTCGGCTGGCGGCCTTTCGACAGTCTCAGCCTCAGCGCACAGCCCGACTATTTCGGCAGCTACGCCTACAACCTGTCCTGGCTGCCGGACGCACGCGATCAGATTTCGCTCAGCCGCTACTCCGGCGTCAGCCAGGCACAATGGCAGCGCTCGCTCGCCGACGGCTACAGCACGACCCTTGCGGCCACCCGCGACGGCATCCTGGGCACGCGCTACTCGGCGCTGCTGAGCGGCCTGTGGACGGGGCCGCGACCGATCCTCTGGAGTGCCGGCCTGCTGCGCGGCCGCGGGCATTTCGGCTATCTGCTCGATGCGGCGGTGGAGGCGGTGCCGGGCCTCTCGGCACACCTGCAACTGCTCGACGACCCGCTCTCGCGCAGCATTCCCGGCTCCGGCGGCACGCTGATCCAGTTCGTGCTGGTGGCCGACTTCGCGGTCACGCCCTCGGGCCTAACGCGCGGTGCGTTCAGCGCTTATGCGGCCCGGGTCGGCGCGATCTCCGGCAAGGTCAGCGGCGAGTTGCCGGCCAACGTCCGCTGGGCAGACCTCAAGGGCGTGCCGCTGCTGGTCAACGGCCGCCCGCGCGGCAAGCTCGACAGCGACGGGCATTACCTGATTTCCAACCTGCCTCCCGGGGTCTACCAGGTGCAACTCGACGCCGAGCACATGCCCATCGACCTGGTGCCGAGCAAGGCCAGCCCCTGGGTCGAGGTGCGCGCGGGCGTGACCACCACCGCGGATTTCAACGTGATGCTGCGTCTGGGTCTTGCCGGGCGCGTCACGCGCGGCGGCAAGCCAATGCCGGGCGCGGCCGTCACGGCGCTCGACGCCAGGGGCGCGGTCGTCGGCAAGACCGTCTCCGATCAATGGGGCTATTACCGCATCGACAATCTGCCACCGGGCAGCTACAGCGTCCGATCCGACGGGATCACGCGCAGCGTCACGCTGACGCGCAGCTTCCTGTTCCGGCAGAACCTCGCCGCACCGGCAAAGTGATCGAAACTCAGCCGCGCCCCAGTTCGGGATGGCGTTCGACCACCTGCTGTTCCATGGCCTTGGAAAGCTCCGAAAGGCGATCGGCGTACTCGGCCATGCGGCGATCGGCGTCGCTCTGCGGCTGCCAGGCCGGCACCGGCGTGGGCCTGCCGTCGGGTGTATCCAGGGCCACGAACACGATCACGCAGCTGGTGGCCAGACGCTCCTGCTGCGACTTCAGATCGCGCGCCAGCACATCGACCGCGAAATGCATGCTGGAATGCCCGGTACGGATCAGCTGACAGCGCACGGTCACCAGATCGCCGATCAGGATCGGCTGCACGAACTGGATGCCGCCGACCGCGACGGTCACGCAGTAGGTGCCGCTCCAGGCTACGGCGCAGGCATAGCCGACCTGATCGATCCATTTCATGACCATGCCGCCGTGCACCTTGCCACCGAAATTGACGTCGGTCGGCTGGGCGAGAAAGCGGAACGTGATTTCGCGTTGCTGTCCGGACATGGGGAAATCCTTGGCATCGGAATGCGCGAGCTTAGCGGGAGCCGGGAGCCGGGAGCCGGGAGCCGGGAGCCGGGAGCCGGGAGCCGGGACAAGCCTAAAGGATGTCATCCTGAGGGCAAGGCCCGAAGGATCTTCTCGGCGGAGACGTCCATTCTGCACCAAGGCCCGTGATCGCAAGTCGTGGTCCTCCGCATGCAAGATCCCTCGCTTGCGCTCGGGATGACACCACTTTCCCGCTTCCCGCTCTCCCGCTTCCTGCTTCCGCTCTCCCGCTCTCCTGCTTCCCGATTCCCGATTCCCGATTCCCGTTCGCGGCTCAGAC